>CAYRBL010000039.1:0-14416 GCA_964422385.1 uncultured Bacteroides sp. | reverse complement strand
ATCCTCAATACAAAAACGACATCATCCCTGGCAGAAGTGAAGCTTATTCGTTGAAGCTTCCCGTTAATCTTGTCACCACTTTTATTGAAATGGAAGACACGATTGCATCGAAAAACAGAGCGAATATGATTAACTATACTGACGTGAAGTCGGCTAAGAAATATGTGCAGGTTAGCCCCAATGATGATGTGATAAGGATAAACTATAAAGCAAAATCAGGGGATACTTTTAAGAAAATAGCGAAGAAATATAATGTGGATGCCGACGCTTTGAAAGAATGGAACCACATGCGAAACAAAAACCCTAAACCTGGGCAAAAGCTTATAATATATACAACCAGGAAGTATAAAGATAAAGAAAAGAAAGAGGAAAAGGCTGCGAAAGATGAGGAAACTAAGGCTTCGAAAAAGGAAAAGAATAAAAAGAAAGAAGATTTAAAGAAGAAACAGAAAGAAGATAAAGAAGAAGCCGATACTCCTAAAAAGAAAACCAAGAAAGAGAAAGCTGAGGAGCTAAAAAAGAAGAAAAATAAGGAAGCAGACGAAGAAGATGCGCCTAAAAAGAAGAGCAAGAAAGACAAAAACGAAAGCAGTACACAAAGTCATACCGTGAAGAAAGGTGAAACTTTGTCGGCCATCTCGAGGAAGTATAATGTATCTGTAGAGGACCTTAAGAAGTTGAATAAGATGAAAGGCAAAGACAATATAAATGCCGGACAGGTGTTGAAAATTAAGAAAGACTAATACTAAATACAAACATTTATATCTGTAAATCGCTTTTCAAAGGATGAAACCAATTAAAATTCTAGTCTTTCTTCTTTCGGTTTTTGCAATGCTCTCCATAGTGATGCTCGTGTTTCCGAAAGATGGAATAAAACTAAGTGAAAAATCTACCTTACTGTTCCCAAAGTTTGATGAAATCTTCTCCAGCAAGACTGTTAAATATGCAGATATTGCCTCAATACTTACCGAAAACAAAGCCGACACCACTGCCACTACCGAAACTGATGAAGTAGATACTGTGCAGTCGACAAAGTCAGCTTTATTAAAGAAAATACAAGCTATCGTTTATCCAAATAACAATCCTGAAGTTTTATATCCTTTCTTCGAAGCATTGAGGAAGCTATCGAACAACGACGAGTTGATACGCGTTTTGCATTATGGCGATTCGCAGATCGAAGGCGATAGGATTACTTCCTTCTTAAGGTTTAAATTGCAATCTAAGTTTGGAGGATGCGGCTCGGGTTTTATGCAGGTAATTAATGCGGCACCTTCGGCCACAGTTACCGAATCTGCTTCGGATAATTGGATTAAATATACCTTAATCGGTCGCGACCAGCCAAGAGCCAGCCATAATAGATATGGTGCGATGCTAGGTTTTGCAAGAATAGTATCTAAAGATAAAGACACTTCTGATGATGAATCTTCTTCTTATTTTGGTAAGATTTTCGTTACAGTCAATCATTCGGCTTTCCAGAACACAAGGAGCTATAAGCGCTTTAAGTTGTTTTATGGTTATAATAGAAAAGATGTAAATGTTAAGCTTTATCAAAATAAAGACCTATTAAATACTGAAACCTTACCAGCCACTAAAGAACTAAAGATGCTAAGTTGGGACTACGAGTCGGCTCCTACAAATTTTACTTTACAATTTAAAGGAAAAGATAGCCCCGATGTTTATGGCTTTGCTTTGGATGGATTAAAAGGTGTGGCAGTTGATAATATTCCTTTAAGAGGGAGTTCAGGTTATGGTTTTTCTCAAACAAATTTCGATAATCTCAAGCGCTTCTATGAGCTGCTTAATGTAAAATTAGTGATAATGCAGTTTGGTGTTAATGCCGTTCCAGAGAATGAGAAGACTATTGTGCCTGATTACTCCTATTATGAAAAGGGTCTTTACGAACAGTTGAGTACGCTTAAGAAAATTAATAAAGATATATGCATTCTGGTAATAGGAATCTCTGACCGTTCGAGGAAGGCAGGCAATTATTACGAAACAAATCCAAACATCGAAAAGATTAGGCTGGCACAAAAGAATGCTGCCTTCAAAGCTGGTTGTGCGTATTGGGATTTGTTTGAAGCAATGGGCGGTGAGAATTCAATGCCGAGTTGGGTGTTCGCTAATCCTTCATTAGCTAATAAAGATTTTACCCATTTTAACGAAAGTGGTGCAAGAGTTATAAGTGAGATGTTCTATAATGCGTTGCTAAAGGATTACAATGAATTCCTGAAGCAACCGGGGAAGTTCTTTAGTACAAATTCGGTAAAGTAATATGTATAGGAGTTCATCTTTATTAATAATAATGATTCTTTTGGTCAAGTTTTCGCTTGCTCAGGACACGCCATACAAAACAATTCCCTATGATTTTATTTGGAACGACTCTAATGTTATTACTTATTATGGCAACTCGAATAAAGATTTCAATACTCTTTTTAAAAAATTAAATAAACTTATACTTACTGGTCAGGGGCAGATTAAAGTGCTACAGATTGGCGACTCGCATATTCAGGCCGACAACTTCTCGGGGCAGATGCGCAACAATCTACAGTCTTTTGCACTTGGCGTGATGGGTAGTCGCGGCTTCGTGTTTCCATACAATGTTGCTTCCACAAATAATCCCAATAATTATAAGGTAAAATATACGGGCAAGTGGAATAGTTGTCGCAATATTCAATCAAATCTTAGTTGCGATTTGGGTATTGCAGGCATTGCTGTCACAACCTTTGACACTACCTCCTCTATCCAGATATTTCTTAATCCAAAAGAGTTTTCGCATCAGGATTACAACTCTGTAAAGATATATCACAATATGGGTGATAGTATTTATAAGTTGAGAGTTTTGGAAAGCAGTACCAGCAAAGAGCTTGCTGGTATCGACGACAACTTAGGTTTTACCACCTTTACTACTAATGATCATTACGATGTTCTGGACTTATCTTTTATTAAGACCGACAGTCTTCAAAAGAGTGTGACAATTTATGGCATCGAACTTAATAATGATGACCCAGGAATAATATATTCGGCAGTTGGTGTGAATGGTGCCGAGGTGGTTTCGTATTTAAAATGTAAGCTATTAGAACAACAGTTGAAAGCTTTGGCTCCCGAATGGATTATAATCTCGCTTGGCACTAATGATGCGTACAATCTCACTTTTGATGATGTTTTGTTTGAGCGAAATCTTACAACTTTAATAAATAGAATTAAAGAAGCGGTGCCTGATGTGGCGATAATACTTACAACTCCTGCGGATAGTTATCGAAAGAAACGTTTCCCGAATCCGAATATGATAAAGGCGGAGAAGGCAATAATAAATGTGGCTTCGGCTACCAATTGTGCGGTCTGGGATCTTCATAAGATTATGGGCGGTTATATGTCGATGAAGAAATGGGGAAGTGCGGGTCTGGCAGGTGGCGACAAAGTACATTTTACAACTAAAGGTTATATGGTGCAAGGCGATTTGCTATTTAATGCGTTCCTGAAATCGTACGACTATTTTATTGATAATACACGAAAGAATTAATGGAATACTTAAAGAGCTTTATACAATACGATCCCAGCAGACCAATGATCTTCACTACGGCTGACTTTTGGTTCTTCTTTGCTGTTGTGCTTTCAATCTATTCTGCGGTCTACAAAAAGATCTCTGTCCGCAATGCCTTTTTATTCATCATAAGTGTATTCTTTTATTACAAAAGCGGCGGTTATTTCTTCACCATCTTATTATTTACTACCATCGTCGACTATGTTATGGGCTTGTTCATTGGGCAAGCTATTTCGCAGGCGAAGCGTAAACTATATCTTACCTTAAGCATTATTATGAACATTGGCGTGCTTGCCTATTTCAAGTATTCTTATTTCTTTATTGATAATATAAATAACCTTTTTCATACCAATCTTAAAGTAGTAAACTATCTCGCGCTTTGGACTAATGGTTTGTCAGGCTCTCATTTCGATATCACTACAATCATACTGCCTGTTGGTATTTCGTTCTACACTTTCCAATCCATCAGTTATACGGTCTCTGTTTACAGGAAAAATGTGGAGCCTTTGCGCAATATTATAGATTATGCTTGCTTTGTTACCTTCTTTCCGCAGTTAGTTGCCGGCCCCATCGTTAAAGCTTACGACTTCATACCACAATTATATAAAGAGTATTCTTTAAGTAAGAAAGAATTTGGCTTTGCATTGTTTTTAATCCTAAATGGGCTGCTAAAGAAGATGCTTATATCGGATTATATCTCCATTAATTTTGTGGATAGAGTGTTTGATAGCCCACTTTCCTATACTGGTTTCGAAAACCTGATGGCTATTTATGGTTATGCTGCCCAGATTTACTGCGACTTCTCGGGTTACACAGATATTGCTATTGGCGTGGCACTGCTCTTAGGTTTCAGGCTTCCAATGAACTTTAATTCGCCCTACAAGGCAGCCAACATCACTGATTTTTGGAGAAGATGGCACATATCTTTGTCAACCTGGCTTAGAGATTACCTTTATATTTCGATGGGAGGCAACAGAAAGGGAAAATTCAGGACGTACTTAAACCTATTCCTAACGATGCTTATTGGAGGTTTGTGGCACGGAGCTGCAATGCGGTTTATTATCTGGGGAGCACTGCACGGCTTAGGATTAACTGTGCATAAATTGTGGATGAAATACTTTTCGATTAATGAAAAGCCAAGCGCATTCAAACATTTTATATCTGTTTTCATAACTTTCCACTTTGTTTTGTTTGCCTGGATATTCTTTAGGGCATCAAGTGTGCAAAGCGTGGGAAGTATCTTATCACAAATAGTAAACCACTTCAACTGGGCATTAATACCAACAATATTTACGTCATATAAAGCAGTTTTCTTATTATTAATAGTGGCTTTTACCATACATTGGTTGCCTGTTAGCACAAAAGAACGCTACAAAGAAACCTTTATCGGCTTGCCTTATTTAGCGAAAGCGATAATAGCTGTAGCTATCGTATTTATTATCGTTCAAGCGAAGTCGTCGGAGATACAACCTTTCATTTATTTCCAATTTTAAACTAAAACTTCTTAAAATTATCTGTTTTTATTATAAAAATAAAGACATACTTTATTAAATAGTAGAGCTATTATAATATATTTTATAAACTCTTTCTTATTCCTTAATCATACTTTAATGAATATAAAGAGTGATCTCTTAAATTGTCAACATTTAGTCTTAAATTGTGGAGATAGTTTCTTAAATTGTCAACATTTAGTCTTAAATTGTTAGAATTATCTCTTAAATTGTCAACATTTAGTCTTAAATTGTTAGAATTATCTCTTAAATTGTCAACATTTAGTCTTAAATTGTGAGAATTATTCCTTAAATTGTGAACATTTAGTCTTAAATTGTGAGAATTGTTTCTTAAATTGTCAACATTTAGTCTTAAATTATGAGAATTGTTCCTTAAATTGTCAACATTTAAGAGATTTGCCCAATAATGTATGCTTATTTTATGCTTTTGGTATGAATAATTATACCAATATTAGCATTATAGCTCTAGCAATAAGGTTTGACAAGGCTTATAACTCAACCTATGGTAAGAAGTTATACCAATTTCTTTAATTTTTTGTCGATGATGTTCGGTAGGATAGCCTTTATTCTGCTTCCAATCGTAAGCAGGATGCTCCTCGTGCAATTTTTCCATACAATCGTCCCTATAAGTTTTGGCTAATATCGAAGCAGCTGCAATCGACAGGTACTTTGCATCGCCTTTTACAATACATTTATAAGGAATATTTTGATAAGGCTTGAATCTATTGCCATCAATAAGTAAAAATTGAGGAACTATTTTAAGATTTCCCACAGCTTCCTGCATCCCTTTTATTGATGCATTCAGGATATTTATTTTATCAATCTCATTATTGTCGATACTCACAACGGCATAAGCCAAAGCATCGCGTTCGATAACGGGACGCAAGGCCATACGTTGTTTTTCGTTCAACTTTTTAGAATCGTTGAGCAATTCATTACAATAATCTTTTGGAAATATAACTGCCGCAGCATACACAGGGCCAGCTAAACAGCCTCTACCAGCTTCATCACAACCTGCTTCTATCAAATCATCGGTGTAGCAGGAAAGCAACATACTATTTCAATGAAGAAAGTATGGAATCGAAGATCAATTTACCATCGGCATTGCTTAATTCTACATCAGCAGCGCGCTCAGGGTGTGGCATCATACCAAAAACATTGCGATTCTTATTACAAACTCCCGCAATATTGTCAACAGTGCCATTTGGATTGGATGCAGGCGTAATATTCCCGCTCTCATCGCAATATCTGAACAGTATTTGATCGTTTTTTACCAATTCAGCAATGGTATTTTCATCCGCATAAAAGCGACCTTCGCCGTGAGCAATAGGAATCTTTAAAGCAGCTTCCTGATTTAATTCTTTAGTAAGAATAGTATTGTTAGTAGCCGGTTTAATGAAAGTATTTTTACAAATAAACTTATGCGATTCGTTATGCAACAAAGCACCGGGCAACAAATGTGCCTCACAAAGTATCTGAAAACCGTTGCAAATACCCATTAAATAGCCACCATTGTTAGCATGTTCGATAACTTTTTCCATAATTGGCGAAAAACGCGCGATGGCTCCCGAACGAAGGTAATCGCCGAACGAAAAACCACCGGGAAGTATGATAAAATCGCAGCCCTGTAGGTCGGTTGTCTTGTGCCAAAGCTCTACAACGTCTTGTTTTAATATGTTTTTTAAAACATAAATCATGTCGTGATCGCAATTTGACCCTGGAAATATTACTACACCAAATTTCATAAGTATATTGTATTATATAGCCTGCAAAATTATAAATAAAAATTTGATTTTTCTATTTAAAGATTCGTAAAGCTAATTTTAATTACCTTTGTATACTTTTAAAACTACAAAAATTAACCAAAATAACATGAAAAACATAAAACTACTGCTGCTATTTATTCTACTAATATGCTGTAAGAATGTATATCTACAGAATAATTATACTAATAATACTTTTGATGACGATTTAAGAGGGAAAAATGAATTAAGAATAATGTTTTATAACCTCGAGAACTTTTATGATAGCTATGTTGATAGCACCCGAGTCTATAATGAGTTCACGGCTTACGGTTTTAGGCATTGGGGATTTAATAAATTTTATAATAAATTGAATAATGTGTACAAAGTTATCATTGCAGTTGGTGGTTGGGAGCCTCCAGAACTTATTGGTATGAGTGAAATTGAGAATCGTTTTGTTTTAAATAGTCTTGTTCTGTCCACACCTTTACGTAAGTTCGATTATGCCATTGTTCACGAAGAATCTCCAGATATTAGAGGCATAGATGTGGCACTTATTTACCGAAAAGATAAGTTTACAGAGTTATTTCATTACCCTATTCGAATAGTTTTTCCTTTTGATACAAACTCAAAGACAAGAGATATACTTTACGTAAAAGGTTTGACAAATAATAAGGATACATTTCATATTTTTGTCAATCATTTTCCTTCAAAATATGGTGGAGCGCAGGTTTCGCAGCCTAAAAGAAACTATGTGGCTAGTGTATTACGAAATGCTATCGACACTTTATTTAAAAATCATATTAATCCAAACATAATTATTATGGGAGATTTTAATGATGAACCCGAAGACGAAAGTTTATCGACTTATTTGCAGGCAAAATGCGACACTATATATAATAGGTATGATGCATTGCTGAATTTGATGTGTGGTTTGAAGCAAAAAGAGGGCATTGGCACCAATAAATACAGGGAACAATGGAGTGTAATCGACCAGTTTATAGTAAATGCAAACCTAATGCAAACTGAAAACAAATGGCAGGTAAAAAATAAAAGGGCATTTATATATAAAGCCGACTTTTTGCTAATGCAAGACGAAACATACTTTGGTGTAAAGCCTTTTCGAACCTATTTTGGACCAAAATACTTAGGTGGCTTCAGCGATCATCTGCCAATTTACTTTGATTTAATTTCTATGTAATGTAGTTTCGATTAACAAACCATAAAGTTCCATTGTAGTCATGCCCATTGCTCGTACTTGTTGAGGTACGATGCTTTCGGCCGACTGCCCTGGAACAGTATTTACTTCCAAAAAGAATAATTCATTGGTCAAGTCTTGCATAATAAAATCGAACCTTACAATGCCTCTACAATTTAATTTATTATAAAGAAACGAGGCCGTAGCTTTAACTTTAATTGCTATTTCTTCGTCCACCTCGGCAGGTGTAATCTCTTTGGACGCGCCTTTATATTTGGCTTTGTAATCAAAGTACTCTCGCTCGCTTTTAATTTCTGTAAGCGGAAACACTATCAAACCGTCCTTGGTCTTCAGCATGCCACAAGATATTTCACGGCCCTTTACAAATTCTTCAACCAATACCTGAGTGTCCTCTTTGAATGCTTTCTTTATCGCAGTTTCCAGTCCCGACCAGCGTTTTACCTTCGACATACCGATGCTCGAACCTCCGTTGTTTGGCTTTACAAACACAGGCAGCTTCAATTCGTTCTTCACTTGCTCCGCAGCATTGGTGGTGTGCTGAAATAAATGCACCGATTTTGAAACATTTATACCTGTAGTTTTAACAATCTTGTTGCAATACGCTTTATTAAAAGTAATAGCCGAAGTAGTGTGATCGCAAGTTGTGTATGGGATGTTCAACAACTCAAAATAGCCCTGCAACTTACCATCTTCGCCGGGTGTGCCGTGAATAATGATAAAGGCACAGTCGAAATGTATCTTCTCTTTATTAATTGTGATGCTGAAATCGTTTTTATCAACATAAATCCTCTTCGTCTTATTATGAAGATAGTACCAATCGTTGCCACTAATTATAATTTTGTATACATTATATATATTAGCATCTATATTTTGCTCCACAATTGAAGCACTTTTAATAGAGATCACTTTCTCACCCGAATTTCCACCAGCTACTAACGCAATATTCTTTTTCATTTTGATAATATTCTTTATGCAAAAGTACAAATAAATAATTTAAGTTGTAATAATAAAAACTTATAGTTGTAGTTTATTTATTTGTACGAAAATGATAACGAATTTTTATAAACAAATATTTTGATTATCTTTGCTTTTTTAAATCATACTATAAAAAAACACATAAATGAAACTAATAGACTTTTTATTTTACTGTAATTATAAGTGGACAATGAGATATAGCAGCACCGAAACAAATAAATTGTATGCTGGAAGCTTTGCTGCATTATCAATAGCAATATCTTTTATGATATGGGGAACAACACTTGCCCGTATTATCGAATTTTACTGGCATCACACTCAATTGCACGCAACGCAGCTATTAATTTATGATGCTTTTGCAATAGGAATATTCTTTTTATTAAAATATATTTATGTAAAAAAAGGCAGATTGGGTATGATAATAAACACCGAAACACCTATGTTTAATATTGAGGACAAGTCAGCGACAAAATTTGTTTTTATTACAGGATTTACTTCTTTTCTTATATTCATTCTTGTGCCGATACTGCTAAATGTATTGCAATAGCATTGTTTTTTTTATTATTTAATGAAAATTATTTAATAAAAAGACAATACTTATCATTAATATGATTACATCTCGAATAAATAACTTAATTTTGCAAGCCAATAAATAAACTTATATGCAGAATTTTTCAGGAAGCATCACATCAAAACTACCCGGACAGGAAACATCTATATTTGCTATAATGTCGGGACTGGCTAACGAAACCGGAGCCTTAAATTTCTCTCAGGGATTTCCCGATTTTGATATTTCACCTAAGCTTATCGAACTCGTAAATAAATACATGAAGAAAGGTTTCAACCAATATGCTCCTATGATTGGTGTGCAAGGCCTTCGTGAAATGATTTCAGAGAAAATAGCTGCAACTTATGGTGCCGAATATCATCCCGAAAAGGAAATAAACATAACCGCAGGTGCTACGCAAGCTTTGTTTACGATAATAACTTCGATAATTCGTGAAGGTGACGAGGCTATTATTTTTGAACCTGCCTACGATAGTTATGTACCCGCAGTACGCCTTAATGGTGGCACGCCGGTGTTTGCTCAACTCCAAACTCCCGATTATCATATCGACTGGGATACGGTTAGAAAGCAAATTAATCAAAATACAAAACTAATCATTATCAACACTCCTCACAATCCTACGGGCAGTATTTTGAGGGAAGCGGATATGAAAATGCTTATCAAACTTACGCATAACACCGACATCGTTATTATAAGCGATGAGGTGTACGAACATTTGATTTTTGATGGTAAAAAGCACGAAAGCGTTTGCCTGTATCCCGAACTTGCCGAGAGAAGTATTGTGGTTTACTCTTTTGGGAAAACTTTGCACGCCACTGGTTGGAAAATGGGTTATGTATTGGCTCCCGAAAACCTGATGAAAGAATTTAGAAAGACCCATCAGTTTAATGTTTTCTCTTGTAACACTCCTGTTCAGCATGCCATTGCAGAATATATGAAGGATAAAGAAAATTATATTCATCTACCCGAATTTTACCAAAAGAAAAGAGATTATTTTGTAGATAGTATAAAAAATTCAAGATTTAAAATCATTCCTTCTTACGGTACATACTTCCAATTATTAGATTATAGTGCCATTAGTGACGAAAAAGAACTGGCTTTTGCAATAAGAATGACCAAAGAATTTGGATTAGCTTCAATACCTGTTTCGCCATTTTATCACAAAGCGACAGATAATAAAACATTGCGTTTTTGTTTTGCAAAAAAAGAAGAAACACTTGATAAAGCAGCCGAGATTTTGAATAAAATTTAAGCTAGTACTGTAATTTTGTTTCGAAAAGCAAAGCCTTTACAAAATAAATTATTTTTTGTATCCAATTATAATTCAAAACATATGTTTTGTTTTTAAAATAATTATTTGAAAAAATATTTCAAAGCATGATGGTATTACAAAAATATTATTACCTTTGGAAAATAATTTGGTCCTTATTTAATACTTAAAAATACACAACAATTAATGAAAGATACACCCATAAATTACGAAGTAGTAACCAAAAAAATACACGATAACAACATCCCCGATGTTGGCAAAGCATCTATTCGTGTTATCAAAAAACTAATTGATGACATCGAAAGAGAGACAGGCGAGAAGTTTGTAAGAATGGAAATGGGTGTGCCAGGGCTGCCTCCTTCTCAAGTTGGCGTAGAAGCCGAAATAGCTGCATTACGTAATGGTGTTGCTGCAATTTATCCTGACATACACGGTATTCCAGATTTAAAATTCGAGATTTCTCGTTTTGTAAAGTTGTTTCTTGATATCGAAGTCAACCCATCAGGATGCATACCTACAGTAGGTTCGATGCAAGGCAGTTTTGCTTCGTTTCTTATCCTAAATAATATGTATGAAGGCAAGGATACCACCCTGTTTATCGACCCGGGTTTCCCTGTACACAAGCAACAGCTTAGAGTTTTAGGTTTGAAATACGATAGTTTTGATGTTTATAATTATCGTGGAGAGAAACTAAGAGAGAAGTTGGAAGAACACTTGAGCAAAGGTCATATTTCTTCTATTCTATATTCGAATCCTAACAATCCATCTTGGATTTGTTTTACCGAAGAAGAATTGCAAATCATTGGAGAGCTTGCAACAAAGTATCAAGTTGTAATTATGGAAGACCTAGCTTACTTTGGAATGGATTTCCGCAAGGATTATTCAAAACCAGGCGAGCCACCTTATCAACCATCAGTAGCTAAATACACTAACAATTGGATTTTATTTATCTCTAGTTCAAAAGCCTTCAGTTATGCTGGGCAAAGAATAGGGATGATGGTAATTTCAGATCATTTATTCAATACACATAGTCCAAAATTAAAAGAACGTTTCAACTCTGATGTATTTGGAGCGGCTATGATTTTCGGAACAGTGTATTCACTTAGTTCGGGTACTTCGCATTCGCCACAATATGCGCTTACTGCAATATTAAAAGCTGCCAATGATGGTAAATTAAACTTTGTAGAAGACACTAAAGAATATGGCGAAAAGGCACACATCATGAAACAGATGTTTGTTGAAAATGGTTTTAAAATTGTATATGATAAAGACCTCGACGAACCAATTGCTGATGGATTTTATTTCACCTTTTCGTATCCGGGATTTACTGGTGAGGAGTTGTTAAAAGAGCTACTTTATTATGGTATCAGTGCAATTTCGTTGGCAATTACAGGCAGCGACAAATTGGAAGGTATGCGTGCGTGCGTATCTTTGGTTCACCGCGATCAGTTCCATGATTTAGAAAAACGATTGAAGCGATTCAATCAAAATCATCCAATAGTTTAAAAAAAGATGTGACAGCATCAAAAACTATTAGTCCCGGTTTATTTTATATAAGCCGGGATTTTTTTTTATTTTAATAAAAGATATTATTTTATTTTTAAAAGGAAACATTTTTGTTATGAATAATTAAAAAGAACAAATAGAAATCCAAAACTTACATTCGGAAATTCGCAATTTAGATTTCAACTCCACAAAAGAACCCCAAAACCTCTAAATTTAGCCCAAAAATAGTCGCATTTTATAAAAAAGAATTGCATATATTGAAAAAGAATTGGAAAAAGAACAGTTGGATATCGAAATTAATGAAAAAGAATTGCATATTTACTCGTTGGATGTCCGCAATGACGAGCTGGAGTTCCAAATTGGGAAAAGAATTGCACATTGATGAGTTGGATATCCACATTTATAAAAAAGAATTGGAAAATGAACAGTTGGATATGCATATTTATGAAAAAGAATTACACATTGATGAGTTGGATATCCACATTGAAGAGTTGGATATTGGCTTTTTTTAAACCATTATTAAAAATGAACACATGAAATCAGATATTTAGGAAATAAAACTTGAAATTTAAGTAAAATACCGGCATAAGAATAAGATGTGACAGCATCATTATTGATAAATTCTTGCACCGGTATTTATATCTTTATATAATATTTTGCTTATAGCTTAAATTTTCAGGCTCTATGTTTATTTGTTTTGGTGTGATATTAACAATAATAATTTAAAAAGGTTTATTTAATGTTGCCAAATTATTTTAATTTTGACGACTCATTCTAATATGTGAATAATGATTAACGAACAAAAGACCTTTTTAAGAAAAGAAATCAAACAACTAAAAAATACACTTAGCTTTCAACAAAAAGTGCAATGCTCTAATGTTATTTTCAGTAAAGTAGAGCAAATGCAAGCCTTTAAAGATGCTAAAATAATCATGGCGTACTGGGCAATGCCCGATGAAGTGCAGACGTCTGCTTTTATATTAAAACATGAAAAATATAAAAGATTTATTTTACCAAAAGTAGAAGGAAATATACTCGTATTAAAAGAATTTAAAGGGATGGCTTCCCTTAATAATGATAATGCTTTTGGAATATATGAACCCACTGGCGAAAATTATTTAGAGTTTGATAAAATAGATTTAATAATCGTCCCTGGAATAGCTTTCGACAAACAAAATAATCGTTTGGGAAGAGGAAAAGCTTTTTACGATGGCATTTTAAATAAGCTGGCAGGTGTAAAGTTTGGTGTATGTTTCGATTTTCAACTCTTTGAAAATATTCCAGCAGCCGAACACGATATTAAAATGGATTACGTTATTACAAATTAAAACATCAATTTATATAGATGAAAAAATATCATTTACTTTTGCTCTCCGTATTATCAGGAATCCTTTTTGCTGCTGCTTGGCCGGTCAGAGGAATCACTCCTTTAATATTTGTAGCCTTCGTTCCATTGTTTATTATTCAAAATTATTTAGGAACAAACAAAGAAAAACACGGTAGATTTGCAATGTTATTGTATGCTTTTATATCTTTTTTGATATGGAACGCACTTACTACCTATTGGATTTGGAATTCAACCAAAGAGGGCGGATTTTTAGCCATCGGATTAAATTCTTTTTTACTTGCCAACGTTTTTCAAGTGTATTGTTTTACCAAAAGGGTATTTAAATTAAAAAACATAGCTTATCTGGCACTAATTATTTATTGGATAGCCTTCGAATATTTTCACCTCGATTGGGATTTGTCTTGGCCTTGGTTGAATCTAGGTAATGTATTTGCAACGAGTCCTAAATGGATACAATGGTACGAATACACAGGCACGATGGGAGGCACGCTATGGGTATTTTTAGTAAATATATTTGTATTCGAAACACTAAATCTTTTTATTTATAATAAAGAAAATCTTAAACATAAATTTCTATTCTCAGGTTTAACTTCTATAATTATAATAGCACCTATTCTTTTCTCACAAATAAAATATAATTCCTATAAAGAGACTGTCAATCCTGTGGATGTAGTGGTAGTGCAGCCCAATGTAGATCCTTACAACGAACAATATTCGGCGCCACCTACTGAAATAA
>CAYRBL010000038.1:11114-14557 GCA_964422385.1 uncultured Bacteroides sp. | reverse complement strand
TTTCTTATAAATAAATATCGACTTTTAAGATTAGGCACAACTTTTATGTGGTGTTTTTAGGTGTAAATTTATTATGATTTTTGGCTTCTGTTTATTTCTCACATTTGCCATTTATAGGCTAAAAAATCTTTGTTTTCAGTATTCCGCACTCTTTTTATAACACATCGCCTTCTTTAGAAAACAGAGCACCCTCTTTTTATAACAGAGCACCCTCTTTTTATAACAGATCACCCTTTCTTTTTAAAAAAACACCCTCTTTTTATAACAGATCACCTTCTTTTTATAATAGATCACCTTCTTTTTATAATCTTACGCCATTTTTTTGTTACGTTACGCCTCCGAAAAACATCAAGAAAATTCATTAATTTTATAAAAAAAATATTTTTTTTCACAAATAAGATCTATAAAAAATAAAAAAATATTTTTTTTAAAAATATAATACAAATACTATTTTTATTATAAGTACTTTTACCGCGAATCATATTAATTCAATTTAACTAAAAATATAGTAGCTTATGAAAAAAGACGTTTTAAAAGATTTTAACAAAAGAGAAGAAGAAGTAAACGAACAGGGACAAAATTTCCTAGATTTATTTATAGAAAATAAAGCAGATTTTCTAACTAAATATCCCGAGTTTGCAATTCCTTTTGAGACCGATATGCAAGATCAAATTGATTTGTGCAGGTCGATAGATACGGATCAAGTTTGCGTATCTAAACAGCATTTAGCAACAGTAGAGGTTAAAGATACTGTTGATCATGGAGGAGTAATTTTTCAGGATTTTCTACCTTATGTAACACATGGTTTCCCAAACAACCCTGCAATATTGCAACTATTTGGCAAACCATTTTATGAAAAAGCTCGAAACTCGAGCACAAAAATGCAGAAACTGTTAATGCAAGCTTATGAAATGGCAAGCGACACTGATTATAAAGCCAAATTGATAGCAAAAGGCGCTACAGAACCTATAATTTTAGAATTTAAAACAACAAGCGATCTAATAGAAACAAAGCTTAAAAAGCAAAGAAAACTGAAAGGTGCCCGAGGTATGAGTACGCAAAATCGTATATTAGAGTACAATATTTTATGGGCTATGATGGTTAGGTTGAGCGAAGTTGCAAAAGTAATTTACAAAGATAATCCAGTTATGTGGAATAATTTTTTACTTTACCCGGAAGCTCCAGAGGGAGGTGTACCACCTACGCCACCACCACCAACAGTATAATATTATTTAAAAACAAAAAACCTTCATCTTTTATGTGGTGAAGGTTTTTTATTATGACCTCTACCTAAACCATTCCTAAGAGGAGAAGGAATAAGTTAGGTAGTATTTTTTTAAATCGCAAAACATAATTGACCCCTTACTTCGCTTCTTTTTTCTTATCTAATAATAATAGGATTGCTTTTTGTAAACGAGCGTTTCTGGTGTCAATTCTTTTGGCAGAAGTAATCCAGTTTACGTATTCTTTGCGGTGGGTGAATGCTAATGTGTTGAAAAAATCAAAAGCTTTAGGATTTTTATTCAAAACTCCTTTAAAATCGTCGGGTATTTCTATTGTTCTTTCCTCGGTATCTTCTTTAAGGCTAATGTGAATAAGGTCGCCAACCTGCTTGCCATTCTTTTCTCTTATTTCTTTTACAATAATTAAAATATGACATTGAGTTCCCATCCTAACAAGCGTTCCTCTATACTCAAAACCTTCGATAAGCGCTTTTATTTTTACTCTTTTCTTACCATTAAATGTCTTTTCAACATCAAAAGGAATGTCTACATAAGCAGAGCCAACATATTCAGGATTAGTTTTGATGATGGCATCAAATTCTATAGGCTGCATACTGAAATTATTTTATTAAAAAGAATTAAGATTGGTAGCAATGGTAACAAAATTTGACGAGCCAGCCACATGTTGGGTGAGCCTTGCAAAACTTATATTAAACTTAGAAATACGCATTCCAAAACCCCACGAAAAACCTACAGTTGCCAAGTCGGTTTCCACTTTCATCTCTTGTCGCCTTTGATAATTATACCCGAAACTAACGTAAAAATTAGTGGTAGGCACAAACTCAACACCAGCTACAACGTGCCTCATAATATTATCCGAATATTTCGAAAGATTACTTCTTGTTGTAGTTTCTCCAGTCAATGGATCCGTTTTTACAGTAGGATTCAAAGGATCTTCATACAACATATTCCATTTTTCGAGGTGTGTAAATACAAAACAAAAACGGAAAGGAGCATGTTTCAACTTCTGCGAAAGCGCTAATTGTATTTCAAAAGGCAAACTTTCGTTGTTTCCAGGAGTATAATAAGACAATTGACGACCAGCATTCTTAAAAATTAAAGAAGCAGCAAATTGTTTCTTGGCATTGTAATAAGTAGCGGCAACATCCACTGCTAAGCCAAAAGAAGAGTATGATTCCAATACCGAATTAACAGCTTTTAGGTTGGCACCAATCGAAAAATTAGAATCCAGCGGACGTCCCCAACCTAAGTTGAAAGAATAATCAGCAGCACGGAAAGTACCCGAAGTTTGCCCTGTAGCATCAGCCCTTGTAAAGGTTCCATAATTTACATATTGCAAACTTGCAACAAAACTACCTGGCTTTTTAAAAGTTTTAGAAAATGCTACATACCCATAATTGATGCCTGCAAAATCATTGACATAACTTAATGCTAATTTATTGTCCATCGCAGCAGTTATCAACGAAGGATTGGCTATTGCTAAATTGATGTCGTTGTCTTTTATTGCGGCAAAATTACTACCCAAAGCAGCTATTCTGGCAGAATTAGTTAAGTTGAGAAACTCGTAAGTAGACTGCCCTCCAACTTGCGCCGATAGTTTAAAGCTAAAAGCAATTAATACTATTAAAAGGTATGTATATTTAGATTTTTTGATCACTTATTAAATGTATTTTTTTTAAATATAAAGTATAAAACGCCCATTCCTTTATTTTATTATTAAAAAAAGAAAAGGAGTTGACAAAAATAAGAATAAAACAGATATTAATAAAAAAAAGAAAAGACTACCATTGGTTGGTAGCCTTCCCCTGATTACGGTGTATGTATGAAGAATAATAATTTTACACATATACTTATCCTGAAAACGATAGGTGCTAAAAGGGGATATTTGAAAATGACAATTAAAAGTGTTGATTTTATTATTAAATGAATAAAAAGAATTCTAATATTAAAATGAGAAGTAAAAATATTAGTATAAAATTTATTTCTTTACCTAAATTATGCATTTAATATTTAATTTTGCACTTTGTATTTTGACGATTATAAGTGCAGGAAAGTTACAAATTCTATTTAATAAAAATTTATGAAGCAAATAAGACACATCACAATTATCATATTTACACTCCTTATTATAAGCTCGTGTTCGAAAGTTAAAACTGAATATTGGGAAAATGGCAACCAGATGTCGGAGGTGACGATGAA
>CAYRBL010000038.1:6833-11014 GCA_964422385.1 uncultured Bacteroides sp. | reverse complement strand
TGGAAATCGTGGGATGTAAAAGGTTTTTTGGTAGGAGAAGGGGAGTTCAAAAATGGGGATGGTATTCAAAAGAATTATAATATAAAAGGTGATTTAATACTTACAATTGAGTTTAAAAACAACCTGAAAGATGGTAAAGAAAGCTGGTATGATGAAAAAGAAGTGGTGTCCTTCATCAGGTATTACAGCAAAGGGCAATTTGTAAAAGAAGAAAAGATAAACTAATCTAAAGTAAGCTCAGAAATAAGCTTGTTGTGTTGAGGAAAAAGAGAAAGTAGTTCATCTTTTTTTCCTAAATCAAAGTCGGCAAAATCAAAACCAGGAGCTACAGTGCATCCACATAAAGTAAATGAATTTGTAACATTAACTTTTGCCGCAAACCAAGTATTATAAGGGATAGTATATTGTAAATGTTCGTTGTTTTCTGGATTATCTCCAATGATAATAGATGACAAAGTTCCTGTTTCGGAAATCATATAAATTGTTAGAGAAGTGCCTTGGTAGAAATGCCAGGTTTCATCAGATTTGATGCGATGAAAAGCAGAGAAGTTAGGCTCATTTAATAAAAAGTAAATAGAAGTGCTATAGCATCTATCTTCAACAAATCTTTCAGGTAAATATTGTTGTTTGATAAGTTCGTTAGAGCGATATATTTCTTTATAATAACCGCCTTCGGGATGCGCTAAAAGCTGTAGATGCTTGATCCAATAGTCTGCGTTTTTCATTCTTTTACCTGAAAGAAACTAAAATTAACTTTGCCATACATTCGATGCTGCACAAGGTTAGGATGGTTCTCGAAATTTGCACTTCTGGAATGTTCAATGATTAACCAACCACCTTTATTTAATAAATTCTTACCAAAAATAATATCAGGGATCGTTTCTGTGCCTTCCATATCATAAGGAGGGTCGGCAAAAATCATATCAAAAGGAGTTGTGATAAACTTTAGATAATTAAAAACATTTGTTTTTACAGCGTGAAGATTAGTGATGTTATATTCTTCGCAGGTCTTCTTTATAAACTCAATACATTTAAAGTTTGAATCAACAGAAGTAACAGAAATGCTTCCTCTGGAAACAAATTCGAAGGAGATATTGCCTGTTCCCGAAAATAAATCGAGCACTTTTAAATCTTCATAATCGAAATTATTATTAATAATATTGAAAAGACTTTCTTTGGCAAAGTCAGTAGTTGGGCGAACATTAAGATTACCTGACGGACTAAATCTTCTGCCCTTTAAACTGCCGCTGATTATACGCATCTGATTAAATTAAATAGTGAAAAGTATTGTTGTGCCGGTATCTCACTTAGTGAGCCGCTATAGTTAAAGAGTAAGCTACGTTTGATTAAGTTTACGTTTTGAATGTATTTTAAAGCTATTTCGTGCAATGGCGAATTGGCTAGTATTTTGCCTGATAATACCAGTTCGGTTCTGTTAACATCCATCGAAAGCTCTTTCATTACAAATAAAATGTAATAAATAAAATCTTCTTTCTTTTTAAACTGGAAAGTATTGTAAAGTTTAAATCTACCTTCGGTAAAGGCAGCCACTTCAAAAGAATTAGTAGCTACGTTTACATAAATCTTTTCATCAAAATGCCCATCTTTATTAAAGTTTGTGGTAATACTTTTAATAAAAGCACTCGATTGATGAATGAAATTACAAGAAGAAAACTTTTTCCGAAGTGTTTTTTCAATAATAGTAGGAATTGAGTAAATAGTATAGCTATCAATCTCCCTAATGATGTCGTATAATATCACATCATCAATATTTATGTTCTCGTTGAAGGCTAAATAATCTTTTTGATGCGCTTCCTGATAAAGCTCTGTTGGAATAAGTGTCGAAAGATTGTTTTCGTAACAAATGATAACATAATTAAAATTCTTTTTTAGCAATGTTTCATAAGTTAAGAGCTTATCTATAAACTCATAAATTAGGAAAGGTGTAGCAGTTTCGCCAAAAGTATAATTACTTAATGCAAGATGTCGGTTTTGGATGCTGTCAGTTATGCAAAAAGTAAGTTCGTTTAAAGATATCTGAAAAGATAAAGTTAAACTACTACTGCTTTGACTACTTAAAGCCGGATCGAAGTAACTTTCTGTTGGATTTAAAGCTAAAGACATTTCTTTATTATTTTTATTTTAGTAAATAAGTTCACCAAAGGTACTATTTATTTTTATATTAGCTAATGTTTTTATCATCTATTTCTTTTTTTTATTAAAATAAGCTTAAATGTAAATAAGAATTATAGATTCATTAGCTGTTGTTGTTCAATATGGTTTAAAACAATTTCGATATCATATTTCTGTTCTATTAAAGTTTTAAATTTTTCGGCACAATACACCGATCGATGTTGCCCACCGGTACACCCAAAGCTTATCATAAGATTTGAGAAGTCTCTTTGGATATATTTTTCGATTGATTGGCTAACCAAAGTTAGAATGTTTTGTATAAATTGATCAACTTCTTGTTCTTTTTCGAGAAAAGCTATTACATTAGCATCTTTTCCGGTGCTTGTTTTATATTCAGGAAACCTACCTGGGTTAGGTAGCGCCCTGCAATCGAATACAAAACCACCTCCATTTCCTGTTTGGTCAACTGGAATTCCTTTTTTATATGAGAAACTATTAATATGTATCTTCAGTTTATCTTTTTTATTTAGATTTTTTAAATAATCAGAATCACAAATCTGTTGTAATGCATTAAAGAGGGTAGGGGTTTGGGTTAAAATAGCATTATTATTTAAAATATTCTTAAGATTTATGATTGCATAAGGAATGCTTTGAAGGAAATGAAGTTTGTTTTCGTAAAAACCTCTAAAGCCATACGCACCCATCGCTTGCATTATCCTTATAAGTACATATCCGTAGTAATAATCTTTGAATTTAGCTTCGTCAATAGCTGTATGTTTTTTTAGTTGGGCACAATAATGATCGAGTAGTTCAAGTCGGACATCTTCTGGGAGATTTGCCTTGGCATCATAAAGTAAAGAAGCAACATCATACTGTAGCGCACCCTTGCGACCGCCCTGATAATCGATATAATAAGGAGTGTTGTCCTTAATCATAATATTTCTGGATTGAAAATCGCGATATAGGAAGTGATTACAATTAGTTTGAAGTAAGAAATTAGTAAAGGTGTTGAAATCTTCTTCCAAAAGTTGTTCGTCGAAGTTAATCTTGGCTAGTTTTAGGAAGTAATATTTAAAATAGTTGAGATCCCAATGCATCGATTGCTTGTCGAATTGTGGACGAGGGTAACAATTTGAGTAATCAAGGTCTTTTCCTGCTGTTAGTTGGAAATTTATTAAATCTTCAATAACCTTTTTATATAACTTTAAAGTATTGTTATCGGTATTGTTTTCTATTTTATTATTTTGAAGATATGAAAACAGAGTGGTATCGCCAAAATCTTCTAATAAATAGATGTTTTCTTGTATATTTTCGGCGTAAAGTTGTGGAACTGGCAAATTATGCTTCAAAAAATGTTTGGTAAAAGCAATGAATGCATCGTTTTCTTTTGCATCAGAATTAAAGACTCCAAGACATTGATGATTTTTGCTTTTTAAACGAAAATATTTTCGATACGAACCTGATTCGGGTAATGCTACAATGGTATCTGGGTCTTCAGTTGCCCAATTCTTGAACAGTATTTTCAGTTTATTTTCCGCCATAATTAATTTCCTTGATAATGTTTTTTTCTTTTTGCAAAATTAGTTAAAATTGTTGGAAGTATTTTAAAGTTTTTGAGCTAATGTATTTCTTTAATTTATTAAAATGAAAAAATAGTATCATACATATAATATATGTAGTAGGTGGAAACATCTTAAATAAATATGATATGTTATTTTTATTAGAATTATTTTTAGACTTTTAAAAAAGAATAATATCCTTATTAGTATTTATTAGAAACAGCTTTTAATTAATCTAATTACTTATTAAGCATATAGGATAGCTGTAAAAAGATACGATATTTAGGTGAAAATATACGCGTCTTAGGTGTACAGGATGGTAAAAATGGTCTTCCGGATTGACTCTCCGGTGGATGGGATTGACTTTTCGCTTGGCATGGATAGGACTTTGGTGGATGGAATAGGAAATCGGAGCATAGGAATGGCTTTTTGGTAGATGGGATTGGCTTTTCGCTTAGCTGGATTGCGTTTCAGGTGGATGGGATTGGC
>CAYRBL010000038.1:0-6733 GCA_964422385.1 uncultured Bacteroides sp. | reverse complement strand
GATGGGATTGGCTTTTCGCTTAGCTGGATTGCGTTTCAGGTGGATGGGATTGGCATTTCGCTCGGCTGAATTGAGTCTTCGACGAGCTGAATTGAGTCTTCGACGGGCAGGAATGAGTTTTCGCATTTATTTATGGACTGAAATGAATTACTAATTACGAAAAAAGTATCAAAGTAAAAAAGTAAAAAGTAAAAAGAAAAAGGTGTTAGATTTTATTTTAATAATTGGTTAGGGTATGTTTTTTTATTTATATAGTTTTTGTCTTTATTTATAAAAAAAAAGAGTAATAAAAGATAAAAGAATGAAATATTTTAGAGATTAATTATTGAATAAATTTTTAGGTGAAAAAACATCGTTTAATTATAATTTTTCATAATTTTTATTGCTGATTAATGATATTTGTTTATCTTTGCATGGATAAATGCTAATAATAAATTGATAAAAGTCAATTTAAACAAAAGTTATATCAATAGAGTGTTTGTCAATATGCGATATGTTAGTTGTTTAGTAGAAATTAATTTATAAAGAAGAGAAATTATATTTTTTATTTATTATATTTAATAATAAAATGAAATCACAAATAAAAATGATGTTAATGCGTACAAAAAAATCGGTTTATGGAAGATAAAAAGAACCCTAAACATTGTGGGGCTTGCTTGACAAAGCTTCCAATTTTTAATACCTTAACAGATGCTCAATTTGAATTGGTAAATCAAGTAAGATGCAATGTTAATTTTCGTCCGGGCGAGGTTATCTTTAAACAAGGTACCGCTATGACGCACATTATAATTGTAAATAAAGGCTTGGTGAAAATATATATTGAAGGTATTGATAATCGTAATTTAATTTTACGATTTGCAAAACCCGTGACTATGATTGGTGGCCCAGGATTTTTTACAGATTATAAAAATCATGTAACAACTGTAGCCGTAGAGGATACATCAGCATGTTTTATTGATGTAAAATCTTTGGAAGATTTAATAAAAGAGAATAAAGATTTTGCGGTGAGTTTATTAAAATGGATAAACACACAAACGATGTCTAATTATATGAAATTTGTAGAGCTAACTCAAAAAGGGATGCATGGTAGAATAGCTGGAGCACTTTTATATATGCACAATGAAATATTTCAGGATCCAGAATTTAAAATTAGGATTAGCAGGCAAGACTTAGCTGATATTACTTCGATGTCGAAAGAGAGTGTTATTAGGATATTGAAAGAATTGAGAGACGAGAAAATAGTTTCTGTTGATGCTAGTCTGCTTACATTGCATGATATTCCAACCTTAAAACAGATTAGTATTAAAGGATAATTATCATAAAAATAATAATCGAAAAACGTATACTATATATATATAATGTATGGACGATAAAAAAAACCCGAGACATTGTAAAAATTGCATGGAAAGGTTGCCTATGTTTAATCTGCTTACTGATGAACAACTCGACATAATAAATCAGACCAGATGTAAGGTAAAATTTCGACCAGGTGAAGTTATATTTAAGCAAGGGGCCACAATGACACATGTTATTGTGCTTACAGAGGGCTTGGCTAAGTTATATATTGAGGGTATTGATAATAGGAATTTAATTATAAAGTTTGTTCGTCCTTTAACGTTGATAGGTGGCCCTGGTTTTCTGTCGGATTATAAGCATCATTTTACAACAATGGCTTTAGAGGATACATCAGCGTGTTTTGTTGAAGTGGGTGCAATAACTGAAGTTTTGAAACTGAATCAGGAATTTGCATTGGATATGATAAGATGGGGGAATATACAAACACAATTGCATTTTAATAAAGTTATAGAATTAACGCAAAAGGGGATGCATGGTAGAGTAGCGAGTGCATTGTTATATTTAAGTAATGAAATTTATAAAAATAGCGAACGAAAAATTTTTATAAAGAGGCAAGACCTATCCGATATGACAGCATTGTCGAAAGAAAGTGCAATTAGAATCTTAAAAGAGCTAAAAGACGAAAATATTATTACCGTAGAAGGGAACTATATTTTGATAAATAATGTAGAAAATTTAACCCAAATAAGTATAAAAGGATAGGAAAAAACCTATTGTTAAAATTATACAAAATTTAGCCTTAAAAAGATAAAAACAAAAGACAAGGTATAACCGTACTGATTTACTTACACAAAAGTGATTAAATAGGCATTTGCTCAAAATGTTTATTGATATTTGTCAATGATTTATTGATTGTTATTCTCGTAACGAGCGTAAAATGTCATCTTTTTTTCTCATCATTATTAATAATACATTTATATATTTGCACAGACTTTTAAAGTCAATAATAATTAGTAAAAAGTTTTATTATAAATCAAAATTAATCACAATGAGAAAAAATTTTCTACAAAAGATCTTATCAGGCGCTGCAATGTTAGCAGCAGTTGCTTTAATCTTTCTGTCTGGATGTGCAAAAGACGGTAATGATGGACTAACAGGACCAACAGGTGCAAACGGAAAAGATGCAAACGAAACATGTAAACTTTGTCATAATCCTTCAATGGTTGACAGTGTAGCTACACAATTTCAAATGTCGAAACATGAGTATGGAACTACTTATGAAGAAGAAGCTGGAAACACAGGTTGTGGACCATGCCACTTACAAGAAGCTTTTAAGTATGTTGTAAGAAACAATACACCAGTAGCTTTTACATTTAATTCAACAACTGGAAGATGGGAAAATCCTTATGCTTCTATTCCTTCTGCAGCTTATGGAAAACTAGGTTGTTTTACATGCCACAGTAGTTTACATACTACTTATGGAATGTCTGACATTACTTCATTAACAACTATTGCTCCAGTTCCAATGTCAATGTTAGGTGGTGCAAAAACTATCAATTTAACACAAGATGGTGGAAAAAGTAATTTATGTGTAAAATGTCATCAACCACGTCCATTAGCAGTAGGTACAACTGGTATAAGTGGAGGTGATGCAAGATTATTCCCTTATGATACTATTAAAAACTTCCCAACAATGGTATTATGGGATTCTACAGCAGGTGCTACTCAGAAATTTTTAATTCCTTCTTACAGATTACATAATCACTATGGTGCTATAGGAGGTTTATTTGCAGGTATGGGCGGTATTGAATTTACAGGAGCTAGTGGATATTTAGCTTATACTAATTCAAAACATACAACTGTAGCTTCTTGTCAAAGTTGCCATATGGCTCCTGTAACAGGACAAGCTGGTGGTCACTCTTTCAGAGTTAGAAATAACAACAATTCTAATTCAGGATTAACATCAAGCACAACTTGGAATTTCAACGGATGTAACAATGCAAGCTGCCATAGTGGTACAGATGCAATGAGTGCAGTAGCAGGTGGTAGATTTGCAACAACAAGAGCTCAAGTAAAAGCTTTATTAGATACTTTAGCTGTACATATTAATTTATTAGGTGGTGATGCAGCTCATCCAGTACTTCACGTTGATGCTACTTCAGGTTCAGGTTTAGTTACTAACTTATGGTTAGGTGTTAGTTCTAAAAACTATGATGGTTATTTAGATATTTATGATTCTCCAACAGGATCAAATCCAAATGGATATTGGGTAACTACAACTACTGTACCAGCTGGTAAAAAGAAATTACCTACAATGAAAATGGTTCATTTAGGTGCTATTATTAACTTCCAGTTTTGTTTAAGAGAATGGAGTTTGGGTATACATAATACCAAATATTCTATGGCTCTTTTGACAAATTCAATTCAAGCATTAAAAGATGCAGGATACTAGGATTTTTTTCAAAGTTTAAATGAATAAAAAAAAGGCTGTCTCTATTTTGAGATGGCCTTTTTTTATTTTATTAATTTATATTTAAGTTAGAAAATAATAATAAATTAAATTTTAGAGTGCTACAATAAAGGTACTTTAATACTTTTTTAAACTGGGACGTTATAAATATAGATGTAAATATTGTTGATATTTGTCAATCATTAGATGATTTATGATGTGATATTTTGAGTTTATGTCATATATAATGTAGTGTTTAATAGTTAAAACTTTGTTAATTTTGCTCATATTTTTAAAGTCAAAAAAAATAATTAGTAAAAAATTTAAGAATTTATCAATTTTATTCAAAATGAAGAAAATTTTACAAAAGATTTTAACAGTTGCTGCAGTATTATCTGTATCTTCTTTAATTTTTCTATCTTGTGCTAAAGATGGAAAAGATGGTTTGACCGGACCTGCCGGAGCAAACGGAACAAATGGTTTAAATGGTCTTGACGCTAACACAACATGTAAAGTATGTCATACTTCATCTGTATGGGATAGTATTGTTGGTCAATACAAATTATCAAAACATTTTTATGGCAATACTAGTGCACGTAATACTAAATATTGTGCAAGATGTCATACTAGCGAAGGATTCCAACAAATAGTAAACAATGGAATTTTTTCAGCTACTAATGATATGCCAAATGCAAACAGAATTACTTGCGAAACGTGTCATCAACATTCAAGTTTTGATTTTGCTACTGACACTGCTTCTTATGTATTATTTACAACCAAACCAGTATTTACTAACTATAGTAAAAACTTAGTTGCAACTGATTTTGGTAAAGTAAACAATTTATGTGCACAATGTCACCAGATTCGTGGTGCTACTTCATTTGTATATTCTGATACTACTTCAGGTACTGGTTATACAAAAGTAACTAATGCAGCATTTACACAATTACCTTGGTTCCCATTTGCATATACTTGGAATGAAACTGATACTGTAAAATATCAAGCAAGCAGAAGTTTTTCAGTACATGATGGAAGTCAATCTAATTTAATGAATGGTAACTTTGGTTATGAATATAAAGGTGTAGATTATTCAACATCTAGAACATGGCAACATTCAAATATGGGTTGTGCTGATTGTCATATGAACAAATATGATCCTGCAACTAAAACTGGAGGTCACTCAATGATCGTTAATGAAGCTGTTTGTAATTCATGTCATGGTGCTAATGATAATATTAATTATACAAAAACTTTAATTCAAACAAAATTAAATACCTTAGGTGATTTATTAGTTGCTAGAAAAGTAATGAAAAAAACTACTACTACTACAGGTGGTGTAACAACTGTATCTTATAGTGCTGTAAATACTCATGATTTTAATGGTAAATTATATCCAGCTGGTTCAGCAATGGATTCTGTTTCTAAATTTGCTACTATGTCAAGTATGAATACTGTAAGTCCAACCACAGGTTTAGTTGTTTATGGTAATATTTTAAAATATGCTGTTGATACTGATTGGAAAAATAGAAAAGGAACTCCATGGAAATATGGTGAACTTGGTGCAGCTTATAATTATACATTTATTAATTCATTAAATGCATTAGGAGTTCATAATCCTAAATATGCTAAAAAATTATTAGATGAGTCTATAAATTGGTTAAATGCTAATCCAACTTTTTCAAAAAAGAAAAAATAATATTCTTAGTTAAATAACAAAGAATTATAATTTAAAAAGGCTGTCTCATTGCGAGGCAGCCTTTTTTATTTGTATAATGTTAATATGATTGCTAAAAAAGTAATATCTTTGTAAATTATTATAAACAATGATTAATATACTTAAAAAGTTCGCTTACATATTGAATTTGAAAACATGAAGATTCTTATTATTGAAGACGAGAAAACATTAACTGATGCAATTGTAGAATATCTGCATGCGGAAGGACACATTTGCGAGGCTGTATATAATTTTACGGATGCAATAGATAAAATTGAATCTTTTGATTACGATTGCATAGTTGTTGATATTAATTTACCTGATGGTAGCGGATTGGATATTATAAAACATATTAAAAAGAGGTCGAAGCCTGTTGGTATTATTATTATTTCTGCCAGGAATTCTCTTGAAAATAGAATTGAGGGGCTTGATATTGGTGCTGATAATTATCTTACAAAGCCTTTTCATTTAGCTGAACTCAATGCTCATTTAAAATCTATTAACAGAAGGATTAATTTTAGTGGGAATGATCATATTGTAATTAATGAAATTAAACTAAATCCTAGCGATCATGCGGTGTTTGTAAATGATAAAGAACTTAAACTTACTCGTAAAGAATTTGAATTGTTGGTTTTCTTTATATCTAATAAAAATAAAGTAATTACTAAATCAAGTTTAGCTGAGCATCTTTGGGGTGATTATATGGATACTGCCGATTCGTTTGATTTTATTTATACTCACATAAAAAATCTTAGGAATAAATTGTTGAAAGAAGGTTGTACAGATTATATTAAAACGGTTTACGGATTAGGTTATAAATTTGATTTAACTCAATATTAGTTTATGAAATTACTTACTAAAACTAGTCTTAATTATCTATCGGTAACTTTATTTGTGTTTCTATTTGGAACTGTTGCTTTTTATTATTTGTTGAGGTATCAGGTAAATCAAAATATAAATATTGAGTTGGAGAAAAGGAAAAACAGTATCTTAAATCAATTACTACCAGCTCATGCTTCCGTTTATACACCTCCCAATCAAAATGAGAAAGTAGTTATAACTCCTCTTAAAAACATTAAAGCTCCTCAGTTAAACTTTCAGGATACTATATTCTTTGTTCATAAAGAAAATAAATTTGTGCCTTTTCGTCAATTGGGGTTTGTTGCTAACTTTAATAATAATGATTTTTATGTTCAAATTTATAAATCATTAGAAGAAACCGACAATCTTATCATTCGTGTTTTTATGATTATGACTTTTGTTGTGTTTTTAAT
>CAYRBL010000037.1:0-14572 GCA_964422385.1 uncultured Bacteroides sp. | reverse complement strand
TCTACAAACCATGGAGGAGCAATAGGTACCGAGTTAGCTGGAGCAACTCTTAATTTAACAAACTCTACCATTTATGGTAATAGTGCATTAAATAATAATGCAGGAGGAGTAGGAGTTTATAATGGAACAGTTACTATTAAGAACTCTGTTATTTGGGGAAACACAGCTACAAGTGGAGCTCAAATATATCGTAATGGTGGAACTGTTAATATTTATAATAGTGATTATAAAAATGGAGGAGCTGCTGATGTTAATGGTACTGTTTCAGCTACCAGTTGCATTAATTCTTATCCTGTGTTTGTAAATACTGCTACAAATGATTATCGTTTAGCTGGTAATTCTCCTTGTATGGATGCAGGTAATGATAGCTATTGCACAGAATCTTATGATATCAGAGGCAACAGTAATAGCCGTAAATTAGATAAAACAACAGGCTTAACAGGAACTATCGACATGGGTGCTTATGAATATAAATACAATGCATCAGATAGCTCTTTTATTGGTCCTAATAACCCTACAGTATTCACTGCTACTGCTTCTAGTCCTTTTATTATTGGTTTAAGCTGGGCTTTAAACACAAACAATGATAGCATAATTGTTGCTTGGAATTCTACCAATACTTTTGGTACTCCTGCTGGTGTTATGTATGCTGGAAATGCTATTTCAGGTGGAGGAACTATTCTATATAAAGGTAAAAACACAAGCTATAGCCATACAAGTTTAACTCCTTCTACAATTTATTATTATAAGATATGGAGTTTAGATGGAAATACAGTATACTCTCAAGGTACTGCTGCTTATGACACTACTTTTGATTGTACCAATCCTACCAATGGAGGTACTATAGCTACAGCTCAAACTATTTGTACTGGTCATATACCAGCTTCTTTTACAAGTTCTGTTGCACCTACTGGTCATACTGGTACTTTAGAATACAAATGGCAAAAATCTACAACAAGTAATTCAACTGGATTTAATGATATTGCAAGTTCAAATTCTGCTACCTATTCTCCAGATACCTTAATTGCTACAACTTGGTACAAACGCTTATCAAGAGTGGATTGTAAAGCAGATTGGACTGGCGCTGCCGAATCAAATGTAATAGAAATAACTGTTAATCCAAACACTGAAATCACAAGTCAGTCAACAGCTACTCAAACAAAATGTGTAAATGTTGCTTTTACAGCTATAACTGTAACAGCTGTTGGAGCCAATTTAGCTTATCAATGGTATAGCAATTCAACAGCAACTACCACAGGAGGAACAGCAGTAGGAACAAATTCTAATTCGTATACTCCATTATCAACAACTGTTGGAACACTCTATTATTACTGTATTGTAAGTAGTGATTGTGGCTCGAACGATACAAGTGCTATTTCTGGAGCATTTATAGTAAATCCTGCAACAAACATTAGTAGTCAGTCAACAGCTGCCCAAACCATTTACATCAATGTTCCTTTTAATGCTATAACAGTTACAGCTTCTGGTACTAATATATCTTATCAATGGTTTAGTAACGCTACAGCATCTACAAGTGGTGGTACAAATCTTGGAACAAATAATGGAGCACAAACAGATTCTTATACTCCTCAATCAACAGCTTTAGGAAGCACTTATTACTATTGTATAGTAAGTGGTGATTGTGGAAGCAACCAAACAAGCGCTGTGTCTGGCGAATTTAAAGTATTGCCTGCTTTTGCAACAACTGATGTTCCTACTTTAGTAACTTCAGTAACTGCTACATTACATGGAGAAATAAGCGTAATGACTGGTTATAGAGTAGATTTCTATTTCGAATATGGTCCTACAACTAGTTATGGTACTCAAGTTAATCCTACACCTAGTTTTATATTAACAGGAACAGCCTATCCAACTTATGTATTAAATGGACTAACTCCTAACGTTACCTATCATTATAGATTAGTTGGTGTTTATTCTCTACTTTCTAGCAAGGGTCAAGGAACTTATGTATATGGAGCTGATCAAACTTTTTCTACTCCTCCGTGTACCAATCCTAACATAGGTAGCCAATCAACAGCTACTCAAACCCAGTGTTTAAATGGTACTTTTACAACAATATCAGTTTCAGCAACAGGAACTAATTTAATGTATCAATGGTATAAAAATACAAGTGCAAATAATACTGGAGGAACCTCATTAGTTGCAGCTAACGGAGCACAAACTGATACTTATACTCCACAAGCAACTACTGCTGGTACTTTATATTATTATTGTGTTGTAAGTGGGGATTGCGGAACTCCTCAAACTACTACTATATCAGGTGCATTTATCACTAACCCTCTTCCTGATCCTACAGTTACAGGTAGCGCAACAGTATGTCAGAACTCTACAGGAAATGTATATACAACTGAAGCAGGAATGACAGCTTACAGTTGGAGTGTAAATGGTGGAACAATTACTTCTGGAGGAACTTCAACAGATAATACAGCAACAATTACCTGGACTACTTCAGGTGCTAAGAGTGTAAGTGTAAACTATACAAATACTTTTGGATGTAATATTGCAACAGCAACAGTGTATAATGTAACAGTTAACCCTGCTCCTACTCCTATCATTACAGGTTCGCCTAGTGATGCTTATTATGTACATTGTACTGATGTAGTTACTTATTGTACTCCTTATGTTACAGGACATCTGTACTCTTGGAGTGGTTTTGGTAGTGTAACTGTTAGCAATCCTGCGCAAGGTAATTGCATCGAAGACACCTTCATCAATCCTTGTGGTGTGTATGGTGCTTGGCCTATTATTGTAACAGAAACAGATCCTACAACAGGCTGTTCTACTACTTATACCAAGAATGTGTATATACAAACTAACTAATTCAATTAATAATTAAGAATTTAAAATTAATAAATCACCTGTTCTAGCCCCTCTCCTCTTATGAGAGTGCAGAGTGATGTAAAAAAAGTCTTTCATCAGTTAATGATGAAAGACTTTTTTTTGGAAATACTTAATTATGTTTAGAGTGCATATTAATAAAGCAAATAATTAATAAACATATTTATTATAGAGGAAATAAATGTTCGTGAAACTATAACTTAGGTTAATGTAACAATAACATAGGTTAATGCAATAATAAGCTTTATAAAACAGATAATATACATTACTAGCTCATTGAAAAATTATATTGACTCAAAACAGAAAACATCTATCAAATACAAACGTTGCAAATAAAAATAATTGTTGAATTTTTGCAATTTTTTAAAAAAGCTAAAGTTAATAAAACTTTTTTACAGTTTATTTTTTTACATTATTAATATCAATTATTAACTACTTTCAGAAACTAAAATAAATTCATAAGAATAAACTATAATTATCTTAATTGTAGTATTTTTTTTAATTCAATATGTATGAATTAACATTTTGATAACAATCATATATGATTTATTAACATGATATGATATTAAAAATACTTTAATTTTACAGCCTTATTATAGACAATAAATATTTTGTTGTATTTATAATTATTATCACATTTACAAAAAAGTACTATTAAAAACAAGTTATTATTATAAAAAACTACTTAGTTTGAAAAAAAACAATTTAATTCTCTTAGGCTTACTAATTATAGCTCTATTTCAATATTGTACAAAAAAAAACAAAAGTGATAAAGATATTGTTTTCGATGCACTTATAAAAAATGCTAAACTTACATTAAAAACAAATGCTAATAATGCTTTAATCGCTACTAAAAAATTAAATGAATATGTAGCTATTAAAAACGATGCCAAACAAATGTTTGATGCATCTTATTTAAGAGGCAGAGCATTTGAATTTGCTAATAAAAGTGATTCGGCTTTATTTTATTATAATAAGATTTTAAGCATTGCTTTGCATCTTAAAGACACTTCAAAAATTGTTCAAGCTTATAATTCTTTAGGCTCCATTTATTTTGACATGGAAGCCGTTGATTCGGTAGCTACCTATTTTAGTAAAGGATTACACTTGGCTGCAATGATAAATGACACTGTACAACAAGCAGGGCTTACAACTAATATCGGACTCTATTTTGATAAGTTAAGTAAATTTGATAGTGCCATGCAATGTTATACAAAGGCAGTATATTTTTACGAAGAACTGCACGACTCCGTTAATATTGCTTTATTATATCGAAATCTTGGTTCAATTTTAATAAAGCAAGGACTCATGAAAAAAGCAATATATTATTATAAAGAGGCTCTAAATATAAATAAAAAACTAAATAATAAAGTTGAAATTGGGCTCGATTATTCAAATTTAGCAATTGCTTTTAAAACGTTACACATTGATTCGGTTAAATATTATTACCAACAATCATTAGAAATTCTCACAGGTTATGGAAGCTTAACAAAGCTAACAATGGTTAAGTTTAACTATGCAAATTACTTAAAAAGTATTGGAAAGATTGATGAAGCAGAAAAATTATATCAGGAGGTACTGCAGGTATCTTTAAAAAACAAAATAATTATAGGACAAATTTATGCTAATAATTTATTAGCTAAAATAGCTGTAATCAGGAAAAATAATAAGCTTGCCAACCAATACTTCCTTGCTTCATTAAAGACAGCCAATGAAAATAAACTAACAACTGATGTTTTAAGATTGTATTATGATATTTTTGAAGGGAATATGGAGTTGAAAAACATTGAAATATCAACAAAATATTTTTATTTATGGAGCAATTTAAACGATAGTTTACAAACAAAAAACCAAAAGGATCTTATTGTAAAATATCAAACTATTTACGAAACGGAGAAAAAAGGTTTAGAAATTAAATTGCTTACAGAAGAACATGAGAAAGCTAATCTAAAAAACACATACTATATATATATATTGTTTACTTCTTTATTAATTGTGTTAGCTTTATTATATGTAATTGTTTTAAGGTCTAAAAACGCAAGACAAAGATTATTAATAGTAGAACAAATACAACACACACAGTTGTTAGAACTAAACAAAAATGAATTATTACGAATAAATCAGGAGCAAGAAGCTGAATTAATAAAACAAGAATTGGAAAATAAGCAAAAGATGTTACTCTCAAAATTGTTATTAATATCTCACAATAGTGAATTTATTTCAGATATTCTTCGACAACTTCTACATTTAAATAAGGAAATAGATTCATTAGGTCAGCAAACTAAATTAAAAGAAATAATAAAAGCACTCAATTCAGAAGTTAATTCAAAAAAGTGGGATGAATTTCAAAATGAATATTTCAATAGTCACGAGGAATTCTTTTCAAAATTAAACGAAAAGCATCCAAATCTAACAGCAGGTGAGCATAGGTTATGTATTTTACTTAAAATGAATTTAAGCATAAAAGAAATATCAGACCTTACGATGCAAGCCCCAAGAGCTATCGAAATGGCCAGGTATCGTTTAAGAATTAAATTTAATTTAGAACGGGAAGATAATCTCACTTCTTATTTATCCTCTTTTTAAGCTCAAAATAATTTTCTGATTTGGCGATTTGAAATTAACATACTTTCATTAATCTTATTTTAGCTTTATATTAAAATGTCCCATTCAAAATTCTTCTTTTATTCCATCTAAAATATAAATAAAGCACACCTAATTTTATTTAATCGTTTTCTCAATTTTTTGAATTAAAATTAAGGAAGAATTTCAACTATTTTATACACACAATATACTTTCTTGTTATAAATTGTTTATATTTAACATTTTTAATCATTTTCTTTAAAATAGCTTTAGAGCCATAATTTCAAAATGTAGAGTTTTTGTGAAGTTTTATTAGCCTTTAAAATGAGTTTTAATTGTATTTGTAGTAGTAAATTTGCAAATAATAAATATTATGTTTTCCTAAAGAAAATAATATTAAAAATTACTAACAAATATTCAATAAAAATGAAAAAAACAATTACAATTCTAGTTGCCATTCTTTTATTAGGATGGACAAACTTAATGGCAACAGGTATTCCTTCATTAAGTCAGATGCCTTATTCTTTTAGCTTTGGCAATGTGTTGATAAACACAACTGCTACTACACAGAATTTTTTAATTTCAGGTACGAATTTAAGCAATGCTGATATTATCGTTTCAGCAGTAGCAGGCTTAACTTATTGTGCCACTTTAGGGGGAACTTATACCACAACATTAACACTATCTCAGCCAGGAGGCACCTATTCTCAAAATGTTTACGTTAAGTTCACACCCACATTAGCACAGCAATATTCAGGAAGTATCTCTTTTAATGGCGGTGGAAACGCAACTGCAAAAACTATAACAATATCAGGAAAAGGAGTTACTATATACTATGTAAAAACTACAGGAAGTAATTCAAACGATGGCTCTAGTTGGGCAAATGCATTTCAAACCCTACAAAAAGCATTGGAAACAGCACAGTCAGGTGATCAAATATGGGTAGCTTCTGGCACATACAAACCAGCTAATAAAAATGTAGCTTTCCAAATGCTGGAAGGTGTCGAAATTTATGGAGGATTTGCTGGTACTGAAACTGCAATAACCGACCGATCGAACTTTGGGATTGGAAAAGCAAATGAAACAATACTTAGTGGCGACATAAATGGGAACGACAATTATTCTGCACCTAATTTTTTATGGAGTGGAGATAATTGCCAACATGTAATTTACAATTCTGGCACACCAGTTTTAACAGCTGCTGCAGTATTAGATGGTTTTACCATAAAAGGCGCTTATGGTTCACAATTTGGTGGAGGTATTTACAATAATGGTGTAAGCCCAACTTTTAGAAATTGTATTATTACCAACAATCATTGTTATGTTGGTGGTGGTGGTATTTTTAATTGGGGTCCTCCCACTTGTAACCCTACATTTTCAAATTGCCTAATTGTAAATAATAGTGCAGGATATGGAGCAGGTGCATGGAGTAGGGCGGCTTCACCTACATTCATAAATACAACTTTTGCAAATAACACAGCTGATTATGCTAGTGCTTATTGGAGTGGTATGGGTGGAACTGCAACATTCAATAATTGTATTCTATGGGGCAATAACGGAGGAGTTTCTACAGACCCAAGTAACAGTAAACAGATTTGGTCTGATGGTGTAGTTAATTTAAATTATTCGTGTTATTCAAATGGAACTAATGATAATACAGGTACGATTAATGCAAGCAATTGTATCACTAATGATCCTTTACTTATGAATACATCTAAAAATGATTTCCGCATTGTAGGTCTTTCTCCTTGCCTTGATGCAGGTAATGATACTTATAACAGTTTAACTACTGACATTCGTGGAAAAGGTTTTGGTCGTAAGTTATTAAAGACCGACTCTACAACTATAGGCACAATTGATATGGGGGCTTATGAATATAAAAATGGTTTAGATTCAATTAACCCATGTACTGCTGCTGTAATCAGCAGTCAGTCTACAGCTACACAATCACAGTGTTTAAATGGTGCTTTCACTCCTATTTCAATTACTACAACTTCAACAGGTAATGTATTAAATTACAAATGGTATAGTAATTCTTCAGCTGATACTAATTCGGGTACAATTATAGATACAATTAGCAATTCATACACTCCTTTAGCAACAACAACAGGTACTTTATATTATTATTGTAAAGTAAGTGGCGATTGTGGTGCTTCTAAAAATAGTGCTATTTCTGGTGCAATCATAACAAATACACCTACCACAATTAATAGCCAATCAACTGCAACACAAACTCAATGCTACGGAGGAATTTTTTCATCAATAAGTGTATCCGCTTCAGGAGATAATTTATCTTATCAATGGTATAAAAATACAAATTCAAGTAATAGTGGTGGCAGTTCATTATCTTCCAATAACGGAGCACAAACTGACACTTATACACCTCAATCATATGCTTCTGGCATTTTATATTATTATTGTGTAATAACAGGCAGTTGTGGATCAGACACAACTGCTATATCTGGAGCATTTATTACAAATTCAAAACCAGTTCCAACTTTAAGTGGTGCTGATACTGCTTGTAACAATACAATAGGAAATATTTACACAACAGAGTCATCCATGACTAATTATAACTGGGTTGTAACAGGTGGGACTATTACTAATGGTTCAGGGACTAATACTATTACTATTACTTGGAATACTGTAGGACCTCAATCAATAAGTATTGATTATAGTACTATTTTTGGATGTAATACAGAGATAACTACTAAAAATATAATTATAGGAGACGCTCCTACTCCACTTATCACAGGTTCTCCTAACGATGGTTATTATGTACATTGTACAAATGTGATTACCTATTGTACTCCGTATGTAGCTGGACATCTTTATTCTTGGAGTGGTTTTGGTAGTGTTACTGTTACGAATCCAGCACAAGGCAATTGTATTGAAGATACTTTTATTAATCCTTGTGGTGTATATGGTGCTTGGCCTATTATTGTTACAGAAACTGATCCTACTACAGGATGTTCTACTACTTATACTAAGAATGTATATATACAAACGAACTAATTCAATTAAGAATTAATAATTAAAAATTAAGAATTAATAATTAATAAATCACCTGTTCTAATCCTTCTCTATCGATTCATGATTTCAGTCGATAGAGAGAGGGCTGGTTGAAGTAAAGAAGCTCCGTCATTAATTTGACGGAGCTTTTTGCTTTTTTAAAAAAATCAAACTCCTTTATTTCATTATAAAGCTTCATACATAATTTATTATTAACAAATTTTTAACATATAATTGTTTATTCGTTAACAAAACACTTGGTGTATAATCCATAAAAACACCATATATTTGCACATTAATTAAAAGGGGATACCGAAAACAAAAAAAGAGTAGGCAATTAAATTAAGTTTAGTATGAAAAAGAATTATTTTTTTAAAGTATTATTTAGTTTTTTACTTATTTTAATAAGTAATATGAACAATAATACCTTTGCATCAAAAGATGTAAAAAAGTCATCAACCAACAATATTATTGCAAGCGGAGGGGCTATAATTGAAAAAACTCCTGATATAGATTTGATAAACAATTTACTTTTCCTTTTTCCAGTACAAGTTTCACCTACAATTCAAGCTTCAGGTATATCATTTTCGAATGTTACTACAACAAAAATGAGTATATCCTGGACTTCAGGCAATGGTGCTAGAAGAGCTACGTTTATTAAACAAGCAAGCACTGGAAATGCTTCTCCAGTTAATGCAATAACATATACAGCCAACACTACTTTTGGTAGTGGCACTCAAATTGGCTCAAGTGGATGGTATTGTATATATAATGGTACTGGTACTACTGTAGACATAACTGGTTTAACTCTTGGAACTGATTATATTGTTGAAGTTTTTGATTATAATGGAACTCTGGCTAACCCTACTTTCAATACTGCTACAGCAACAAACAATCCTAAAACTCAAACAACATTAATTTGCGACAATCCAGTAATTGGAAGTCAAGCTACAGCAGCCCAAACACAATGTATAAACGGTGCATTTAATGCAATATCAGTAACAGCTACCGGAACAGGTATAAGCTATCAATGGTATAGTAATACTTTAGCAAGTACAACATTAGGAACACCTATAGTTGTTGGAACCAATTTAAATAGTTAGACACCATCAGTAAATGTAGCAGGTACGTTGTATTATTATTGTGTGGTAACAGGCACTTGCGGAACACCTCAAACAAGTTCGATATCAGGAGCATTTATAGTAAATGATGTTTCAGTTGCAGGTACTATTACAGGACTTAATTATACATGTGATGGCAAAGCAGCTCCTTTGCTTACACTTTCAGGGCAAACAGGAAGTGTTTTGAAATGGCAAAGTTCAAGTTATCTTAATAGTACATGGACAACATTTACTGATATTGCGAATACAACAACAACATATTCACCCGGAGTATTAAGCGATACAATGAAATTTAGAGTAAGTGTTAAAAATGGAGCTTGTGCAAGTGTATTTTCAGCTACAAAACAACTAAACTATAGATTAAATCCTACTTTCACAACAGGTTCTATAACAAGCCCAACATGTTTTAACGATAGTATAACTTTTGAAGCTGATGGATTACTACCAAATGTTACCAATATCATATATTATACAGCAAACTATGATGTAACAACGACACATGCGACAAAATCTGTTGTTTCAAGTCCAACAGGAAGTGCATCTTTTAAAGGAGCAGGATATACACCAAATTATTATTCTTTTATTGTTGATTCTATTTATGTACAAGGCTGTACTACTCCATATACAGGAGTTGTAGGTTACTTTACAGTTAATCCATTACCAACAGCATCAATCATTGGTACAACATCCGTTTGTAAAGATGCATCAGCACCTAATATTACCTTTACTGGTGCAGGAGGCACTGCACCTTATACGTTTACTTATAAACTTAATAATGGTTCGGATTTAACAGTGGCAACTACTACAGGAAATAGTGTAACATTATCAGCGCCAACATTGGCAGCCGGAACATATACTTATACTTTAGTTAGTGTAGCAGATGTAAATTGCTCGCAAACACAAACAGGTGATGCAACCATAACAGTAGATCCTTTACCAACACTTAATACTTCTGCAATTACTACTTTCAATGCTACTTCAGCAACAATGGGAGGCGATGTAACTGCCGATAATGGAGCTGCTGTAATTGAAAAGGGGGTAGTTTTTTCATCAACAAATACAACACCAACTATAGGCGGTACAGATGTTACACTAAATGTTAATGGATCAATTGGAACTGGTAGTTTTAATAAATCAATTAGTGGACTGGCAAGTAGCACTACTTATTATGTACGCGCTTATGCTTCTAATTCTTCATGCACTAGTTATGGAAGTGTAACGAGCTTTACAACACTTTGTGCTAACCCTCATGTCCATTTATATAGAAGTAGTAGTTTAATAGATGATTACTGTACAATTCAAGCTGCCATTAATGCATCCATAGATGGAGATGTAATTAATGTTGATGCAGGGACATATACTGAGCAGCTAACAATTACTAAAGGAATAACACTTCAGGGAGCAGGAAGAGATATAACAATTATTCAATCACCTGATTCAAATTTATTAGTAATAAATGGTGGAAACTGGAAGAATCTTAAGAATCAGGACATGTTTGATGTTATAGGAATAAAAGCAACAAATGAAGTTCCAGTAATCATTAAGGATTTAAAAATAGATGGTCGTAATCAAGGTATATTACCAGATCAGTTATATCCAAATAGAAACATGTATGATTTTCATGCTATAGGTGCATATAATACAACAGTAACAGTAGATAATGTTTATGTAACAGGTATTAGAGAATTAGCTTCGTCACTAGGACAGTTTACGCCAGCCGGATACTTGCCAACAGATCAACCTTCAGGAATGAATCATAATGATGCAGTTTTTGCAGAAAGCAGATTAGGAGCAAACCCACATACTTTTACATTGACTAATTCATATATTACTAAGTTTGAAAAAACAGCAGTTCTGGCATGGGGCCCAACTTTAACAGTTAATATAAATAATAATATCATACAGGGCTACGGCCAAACATTATGGAGTACAGGGAATGGTATTCAAATAGCTTCTTCAGATCGAACAGGTTCGGGTGGAGAAAATGGGGATAGACGTGGAACTAAAGGTTCAATAACTAATAATCAAATTTTGGACATCGGATTAGTTATTCCTGAACCTGGAGACCCTCAATCTTACTTAAATCTTGGATTATTATCTCCATCAGGAATATTGCTTTGGGAAGCAGGTGATAATTTTATGATTTCAAATAACATTATTTCAAGAAATATTAAAACTAAATCATGGCATGTTGACGCAACATCAACTGATGGAGGTTATGGTAGCATGGGAATTGATGTTGTTTCTAGCAATAATACTATTATAAGTAATAATACTGTTGATGGTTATGATGAAGGTATTGGCAATGAAATTTACATAACAAATGGAAGAATAGTAACAACAAATAATATTGTTGCGAATAATACTATTGACTATATGTTAAATCCCGGGCCAAATACTATTAATCTAAATTCAAGTCATGAAACATTAACGTATTATTCTAATTCAACAGGCAATGATACAATTACAAATTTTGGTGTGCACGATAGAATTCAAGTAATAAAATTAGATCAAGATGTTGTAAATGGCTTCTTAGGTACACAACCCTCTATTAATTATACAGGAGGAACCGTTACCAATGGCAATGGTACAGCAGTGGCTCCATATTCAATGCAGATTCATTATGATGGAACTCATACATATTTATACATTGATACTGATGGGCAATTAGGACAGGCAGAATTAGTACTATTATTAAACGGAGAATACCGAACTACAAATTTCTTACTCGACAGTTCTTTTATAAAATACCAGATAGCTGCTCCATATAATCAGGCAATTAATTTGAATTTCACAAATGTAATGACTGATAAAATGAATATCAATTGGACAAGAGGAAGTGGTGATAGTTGTTTAGTATTTATATATGAGGGTAGTATTGGCACTGCTTCTCCAGTTGATAATGTTTATTATAAAGCAGATTCTGTGTTTAAAAATGGTGATCAGATAGGTACTAGCGGATGGTATTGCGTATATCGTGGTACAGGAACATCTAAAACAATCACAGGACTTACACCACATACTACTTACAGAATTCATGTATGTGAATTTAATTATGGTTCTTATCATTATAATTCAGATTCTACAGCAAACAATCCTAAAAACCAATCTACATGTACAAATCCGACTAATGGTGGGATAATATCAGGCAATCAATCAATTTGCCATGGAGATTCTCCTTCTCAGATTACAAGTTCAACATTGCCTTCCGGACAAACCGGAACTATTGAATACCAATGGCAAAGTTCAAATGACAGTATATTATTTACTGATCTGGCATCAGGAACATACACTTCTACTTCATATACACCAACTTCAATTACAACTACAACTTGGTTTAGAAGATTATCAAGAGTAGGTTGTATGAGTGACTGGACTAATGCTACTTCTTCAAATGTTGTGAAAATTACTTATTATAATAGTTTTGCTCCAGGTGCTATTGCTACAATAGGACAAACAATCTGTTACAATGGAGATCCTTCACTTATAGGAAGTACTACTGCTGCAAGTGGTGGTAACGACACCATCACTTACGAATGGTATAAGAGCACCACTAGCTTTGCTGATAGCACTTTGATAGGTTCAAATACGGCTATTTATGATCCTCCAACAGGATTAACACAAACTACCGCATATCGTCGTTATGCACATGAAGGAAAATGTAATACTTCTTTTAAGGTTTCAATCGGAACATGGATTGTAACGGTTAACCCTTTGCCAACAGCTACTATTAGTGGTACAACTGATGTTTGTAAAGATGCAACTGCACCTTTAGTTACTTTTACAGGAGCTAATGGAACAGCGCCTTATACTTTTACCTATAAAATTAATGGATGCTCTGATCAAACAATAGCTACTACTTCAGGGAATAGTGTAACAATAGCTGCTCCAACTTCTTTAGTTGGAACTTATACTTATACCTTAGAAAGTATTCAGGATGCTAGTATTACTACTTGTTCACAGAATCAAGCAGGAAGTGCAGTTATAACTGTTAATGTTCTACCTACACCAACAATAAGTGGATCAAATTCTATTTGTAACTTTACAACAGGAAATGTTTACACAACTGAAGCTGGAATGACAACATATAGTTGGAGTGTAAATGGAGGTACTATCACCTCAGGTGGAACAGCTACAGATAATACAGCAACTATTACATGGACAACTTCAGGAGCTAAAAGTGTTAGTGTAAACTATACTAATACCTATGGTTGTGTAATAGCATCTGCTACTGTTTATAATGTAACTGTTAACCCTGCTCCTACTCCACTTATCACAGGTTCTCCTAACGATGGTTATTATGTACATTGTACAAATATTAATACCTATTGTACTCCGTATGTAGCTGGTCATCTTTATTCTTGGAGTGGTTTTGGTACAGTTACTGTTACAAATCCTTCTCAAGGCAATTGTATTGAAGATACTTTTATAAATCCTTGCGGTGTGTATGGTGCTTGGCCTATTATTGTTACAGAAACGAATCCTACTTCAGGATGCTCTACTACATATACCAAGAATGTGTATATTCAAACTAACTAATTCAATTAAGAATTAAGAATTACAATATTCTATAGGTAATTATCAATTTTAAATATGAATGCCTTTTATCTCCTTCTTTTTATTTGCAGAGATAGAGTATTAAAAGGATAAAAAAAGTCTTTCATCAGTTAATGATGAAAGATCTTTTTTTTTAGGCCAACATTAATAGTGTTTAGAAAGCATATTAATAAAGTAAATACTGAATAATCCTATGTCTTTTGGAGACAACAAATATTCAAAAAAGCAATAACATAGGTTAATGTAACAATAACATAGGTTAATACAACAATAACATAGGTTAATGCAACAATAACGTAGGTTAATGTAACAATAACGTAGATTAATGCAACAATAACGTAGGTTAATACAACAATAACATAGGTTAATGCAACAATAACATAGGTTAATGCAACAATAACGTAGGTTAATACAACAATAACATAGGTTAATGCAACAAT
>CAYRBL010000036.1:0-14701 GCA_964422385.1 uncultured Bacteroides sp. | reverse complement strand
TCCAAGTGATGCAGAATGGTCAACACTTACTACTTATTTGGGAGGCGAAAACATAGCAGCTGGAAAGCTAAGAGAAGTTGGAACAACACATTGGCAAAGTCCAAATACAGGAGCTACCAATGAAACTGGATTTACAGCATTACCTGGAGGATGCCGTCATATTTCGTTTGAAAGCATTCAAATTGGATCGTATAACTATTACATGAGTTCATCTGAATCAAATGCTATATATGCTTGGTTAATTTACTTTGGTGCGAATAGTAATTTAAGTAGTATAGAATATCGTTTAAAAGTAGACGGCTATTCTATCCGTTGCTTAAAAGGAGATGTTGCAACGATAAGTACAACAAATGTAAATAATGTTTCGCAGAATACTGCATATAGTGGAGGTTCTATTACCACAGATGGTGGTTTGCCTATAACAGCAAAAGGAGTTTGTTGGAGTACTTCACACAATCCAACTTTAGCTAATAGCTTTACAACAGATGGAGATGGTACAGGAAGTTTTGCTTCAACAATGAGGTTTCTAAATCACGATTCTACTTATTATGTAAGAGCTTATGCAACCAATAGTGCAGGTACGGCCTATGGAAATGAGATTAGTTTTACAACATCCCCAACTGCCTACTACGATATAGATGGCAATGCTTACGATACTATACATATAGGCACACAAATCTGGATGAAACAAAACTTAAAAGTAACTCATTATAGAAATGGAGATGCAATACCAAATGTAACTGATGATAACGCATGGAGTCAACTTACAACAGGTGCGTATTGTAATTATAATAATGATACGAGTATTGCTACTACTTATGGGAGATTGTACAATTGGTACACTGTTTCAGATAGTCGTCAAATGTGCCCAACTGGTTGGCATGTTGCAAATGATTCTAATTGGACATATATATCAAATTTATGTGGTGGAGGGAATGTTGCTGGTGTTAAATTAAGAGAAGCAGGTTATTTACATTGGAATTATCCAAATATCGATGCAACAAATGAAACAGGTTTTACAGCACTTCCTGGAGGTGACCGAGCTAATAATGGTGGATTTAATGTCTTAGGTGGTAATGGATACTGGTGGAGTGATGTTGAATTTGGTCAAAATGTAGGTGTAAATAGGATTATGTATAATTTTAATACAAATTGTGGTAGTAATGGTGATTATTTGGGTATGGGGTTTTCAATACGGTGTGTTAAAGATTAACGAATAATACATCGGCTCTCTTGCTTGGGTAGTTATTGTTGGTTAAGCAAATTCAACCTCGTTCGTTTACCCTAAAGATTATTCGAATTTTTCTGATTTCACTTGGGGTTGGCTCATTGTTTTTTGGAAAGGACCTAGAAAAGGATTGTTAGGAAATAATTTTGATGTCAAATTTGGTATGGCTTATCACCATTTGATAACAGTAGAGCATACTTTTCTTGGTAAAGAATCAGCTTTACTCAAAAATATTGTTGGTCATATTAATGCAGATATTGCTATGAATCGTAATGCAGACATTGTATTGTCCCCTTGTATAGTGATTGAGTATCAAAAACCAGTGAGTACTATTTTGATTGGTTACAATATGTTATTTGGAGAGTCATTTTTTATTGGTAATTGGGCTAGATTCGGTAATCTCCTGGAGTCTGATTTCAATTTTAATTCACTTGCATTTACTGCAGGTTATATTTTGTTTTCTCAAAATAAAAAAGAGCCAAATATACTTAAATTTTATTATTGTTATGAAATGACTGTAAATGGCTTAAATGGTTCTTCTGGAGGTTCACATGAAATATCAATAATTTATCATTTTAATACCTCGTTAAATTCATGGCTAAATTTAGATGGTAGAAGCAATAAAAATAGAAATGTAAAATCAGTACCTTGTTCAAAAGACTGGGCAGATTACTATCATAGATTTTAAAAAAAAAGTTGGATAAAATTTGGTAAGCTACACATGAAATTAGTATGTAGAAATAAAGTATTTTAGTTTGTGAGAAAATAATATTTTTAGCTTCTTTAAAAGGGAAATTTAATTTAATATTTTACATGAAAAATTTTCTAATTATTTTCATATTTGTATTTATGAAAAACGCAAACCACTTTTTGAACTAACTATATTACGATAAAACTAATTGTATCGGCATAAAACTAATTGTTTTGCTATGATAATAATATGCCAGAAGTGGAAAATAGTTTGTTTAGAGTAGCAGTATCTTTGTTTTTGCATTAAAAGAGTTATTATTTAGGGTGAAATCACTTATTTTATCGATTTTAAAAACACAAATCACTTTTTGAACTAAGTATATTGCCACGATATAATTTGTTTTTTGCTCCACAATAAAATGTTGAGGCAAAAAACACTTTGTTCAGAAGAGGGAAATAGTATTATAATGCTTCAAATAGTTTTAAAAATTGGAGCACATTTTTATATTATTGTACGCACAAAGTCTTGGTTTTTCAAAATACTTGTATTTACAGCATTTTCATGACATTTTGTCAGTAAACCTGACAGAAGAGGCGAAATTGTATGACAAAATAAAAAGTTTTGACATTATGTCATATAAAAAATATTTAACTTTTATTAAGTTATCAACAGGCTAGTGGCTTGCTTTTACAGTACTTTAGAGCACTATTGCTCCAATATTGTTAATACAATAAAAATATAATCAGGGTGTTTGGTATGATTATTGAGCAATCTATTGTGTTGAGCATATTGCACAACATAATTTTTAAATTCTCGTAATATGAGTATTAAAAAACGGTCTGCTAAATGTCTTGAAAAAGGCAAGACCAGAAGTTCAGCAATAAAATTAATAGATCCTTTGTCGGAAGTAAGTACGACGATGACTATTACGGATTATTTGCTAAATGTAGAAATCCTTGACCAAGAAATCGTAAAACACAACGATTTACTAGGCTTGGTAGATGAAAGTGCTAACAAACTTGATGAGCTGGTGAAGACTCTCAATCTTTGGAACAGCAGATTTCTTGCTCTTATCGCCGCTAAGTACGGTAGAGCTAGTAATGAATATGAAAAAGCAGGTGGTGTTCGTACTTCGGACAGAAAGAAACCTGTAAGAAAGGTGGTTCCACCTAAAGTATAAACATTATTTTATCTTCTTAAAAGAATACCTGACTGCCCACGGCTAATATCTGTGGGCTTTATTTTTTTAGCAAATCTTACTTTATACTTTTTTATAATCACAAAATGATTAGTTTTGTATAAAATTAAAATGAATAAAACTTGCATTATGAATGAAGCGACAGGGAATCCATTTTTATGTTTCTTTTTGTCGCAAATGTTTCTAATATATTCACGTAACTATGTGGGCTTTTAAGTCTTCATGGTCTGTATATCCTCTTTGGATGATATCACTAAGTATCTTTATCAGCTCGGGGATGTAGCTCTTGCCAGAGAAAAATCCTCTTTTGATGTATTTAAGAATCCTTATAAATGATGACAATGGGTATTCTGAGCCTGTATAGAAGCTAGAACCTATGAGGGTCGCTGTCTCGTAGTCTTTGGAGAAATAAAGCTCTATAGCTGTTTGCTTCAGATAGCAACATGCTCCTAGCTTGATATGAGCAAAGTCAAAAGACTCTATCAGCTCTTTTAGCTCTTCTTTCCAGGAGTAGCAGAACTGAATGGTGTGATGGTTTAGTTTTATGGTAAGCGCATTATTGGTATCGCTAATGATGGTAGCATTAGCTAAGAGAAGCTCTTGTTTTAAGCTTGGGTAGTCGATAGCAGAGCTGATGTAGATGTCGATGTCGTTAGGCTCTGAGGAGATCATGGCTCCTCCTGCAATGTATATCTTATCTCCTAACACTTTTTTGATGTTGTCAGGGATAAGCTTTAATAGTCTTCTTACTCTGTTCTCAAAGAAAAGACTGATGTCTGGGCTTGGGTGTTTTTCTTGCATGATGATGGATTAAATTTGTTTGTAATAATTGTTGAAAGTATCAAAATAGAGGATAGCATCAGAAGTAGTAAATGCTGATTTTATATGAGAGCTTATGTAGATTAGTATAGATAAAAGGCTTTTTTTGTTAAGGTATAGACATAAAAAAAGTCAAGATAATTTGTGTATCTTGACTTAGACTTCTGTTAAAGAAAATATCGAAAAAAAGAGGTGCTCTTTTATATTTTATGATGTAGCTTCGTTAGTTTTAGGTTTTAAAAATGTTTTTATGTGTTGATTCTGGAGAATCTATCGTCAATAAGGGCTTTAAATGCTACTTTTAAGTCTTCATGAAGGAAACTAAGGTCTATGAAATCAAACCAAGCTGATTTATATCTATTCATTTTTCTGAAGATGTTTTCTTGCTGAGCAGTATCCAACTTGGAAGTGTTAAAAGCAGCAATAAAATCCAAACGGTTGATTTTTTTCTTTTTACCATTAAGTGTTAATGCCATTTCTTCATCATCCGCAGGGTGTATGAGTGTTGTGGCCACCAAGTCATACGCAGGAGCTAGTACATAGCCTGTCTCTGTTTGTTTTATTAAAGAAAAGTTCTTTAGGTGCATGTCAGCATTAGCTGTGAGGAAAGAGAAAAGTACCTGCTCGTAGAAATTGACTACGTCTAACCCAGGGTTGGATGAGTGTTTAAGTATTATTTTAGCAATCTGCTCATACGACCCATGATACTTATCTTCTGTTAAGCGTTCCGTAAGTTGACACATGTCTTCCATGTGTAACTTAGTGTTTTTAGTCCTGTCAATGCGTTTGGTGATATATGCCATACTGTTATCTTGAAGCCGTATTAAGCTGTGAGGGACAACTTTTATCTTTGAGATCTCTGCCAGGTGCATCGTCAGGTCTTCCACCTCTGGTAACTGTAAGTAATGTTTTGAAGGTGTCTTTAAGATATATCCTCCCCACAAGCCAACGATGGTAAAACGTTTGGGTGCTTTTTTTCCATCTATAGATGTAAGATGTAATGATAGCTTAGGCTGTACACCTGTAACGGCCATCTGGCTTTTTACGATCTCCATACCTAGCTCTTCAATTTGTGCTGTTGAATACTCCAGAATAGGAGGAAAAGCCTGTCCAAATATCTTCTTAGAGCAACTTGGATGATAATCATGACTCTCATCTTCTATTGCCATGTAACAAAATAAACATTTTTTCATATAAGTTCCTCCTCTATGATTTGATGCACACTTACAGCACCGATACAGTCTTTACAGCAAAGTGATAATAATCCCATTCGGTCTCTTGGGTTAAGCTTCCAGTTTTTCTCTGCTATATGGAGTAACCATCCCTCAGGTATCAAGCCATCAAAAAATGGGAATAATACTTTAGATGTAAACGTGGCCTGTTGTAAAGGCAAGGTAAGGCTGACAGCTTCAGCTTCTGGAGAGCTAAGATAGCTTGCTTCATAGTTAAAATGATAGCCATGTTCATCTTGAATAAGCCATCCTGCTAAAGTGTCATTGATGTTTATCGCTGCTTTTCTCATGATGTCTATCCTTCACGATTTATTGGTACTGCCCCTAGCTGATGCCCAAAAAGCTGTAATACCTGATTAATCTTATCCATCCTTAGTGATTGTTTACCTTGTTCCAACTCCCTTACAAAGCGTAGGCCTACACCTGCTTTCTCAGACAGCTCCTGCTGTGTAAGACCTGCGAGTTTACGTTTCTCTTTGACAAAAATAGTTATATTCATACTGTTTGTTTTAATGATTATCTTTACTGTTTGATTTATTAATTAGCTATATAATGATATAATAAATTAAATTTATGACCATACTATAAATATTGCTAGCTACTAATTCAAAATTTTTATTAATCCCTTTCGGGTACAAAAGTAATAAAATATTTAATATTACACCCAATAGGGTATAAAATATATTTTTTTTATTTGATTAATCCCTTTAGGGTATAATGTATGATATTATGAAAGCTTATATTATAATTCATTAAATTTATTCATAGATGACTCTTTGATTTCGTTATTAATTTTAATATAAAGTTCCATTGTTTTATGGTCTTTATGACCGGTCCAAGAACGAATAATATCAGGTTGTATACCTAAATACAAAGAGTTAATAATAAAAGTTTTTCTTGCAGAATGGGTACATATTAACTCATATTTTTTAAAGGTTTTTTCTGTTCTTTCGTTGTCTTTAAATTTAATAAGGGCTATATTATCATTAAATTTTAACTCCTTACATGCTTCTTTTATATTATCATTGTATTTTTGATTAGAAGGAACTGGAAACGCTCGGTTGTTTTTTTATTCAACATTTTTGTATTTATTCCATATTGATAAGGCGTATTTATTTAACGGAATAATTAATTTATCATTAGTTTTTACAGTTAAGAAGTCTAAGTATGAAGTACCATTATCATTAACTTTGACATTTTGCTTCTTCAGGTTTGCTACATCTGTATATCTTAACGAAGTAAAACAACAAAAACAAAATATATCTCTAATTTGCTCCAGTTTTTTATTATTAGAAAAGTCATAATTATATAATTGTTGGAGTTCGTCCCATGTAAGAAAAACAATGTTTTGTTGATAGTCGCTAGTTTCTGTTCCTTCAAATTTATATTTAAATTTATTGTAAGATAGGTTAGAATTATAATCTTTTTCAGTTGCCCAGTTCAGAAACCATTTTAGATTGTTTATTTTGTTCTTTAAAATTATTCTTTATTACTTCATGTTTAACATCATCCCATTGATTCGCATTAATAAGATAGCTAATATTTTTATAATCGTGACCATTTATGTGATGTCATTTAAGATAGGAATGTTTATAGTAATTGCACCCTGTTTTTTATTATAAAATGTTTCTTTTGGATACTCTTTTTTAGTAGTACAATTAAAAATCTTTGTTCAATTCTAAAAATGACGAAGTGAATTATTTTCATTATGTATAGAATTTGCACACAAAATAACACACAACAATTGAATTAATCAAATATCTTTGAATTTATTTAGGTTTAATGTTGATTTCTTATTGTCTTTGATATTATGCTTTTTAGATATTAAGTGAGGGTTTAATAAAGTATGATAATAAGGTTTATGTGGGCTGTACGGGACTCGAACCTGTGACTTCTACCCTGTCAAGGTAACACTCTAAACCAACTGAGTTAACAGCCCATTAATTTATTGCAAAAGTATAAAAATTATTCGTATTTGCTATGTAATAATATTATTTAGTATCATTACTAGTAGGATTCTGGAAAATTTGTAACTCAAATTGAGGAACCACAGCAAGAATATGATCAAATAAATCTGCTATCAAATCTTCATAAGCTGCAAATTCTAGTACTTTACTAAATGCATAAATTTCGATAGGCAAACCTTTTTCAGTTGGTTGAAGTTGTCGAACAACTAAAGTATCATCATTTGAAAGATTAGGATTGTCTCTTAAATAATTTTGAATATATATTCTAAATACACCCAGATTAGTCTGTCTGCGACCATTTACTACTATACTGTCATTTATTTTATTGGTTTTATTAAAGGCTTCTAGTTCGCTTTGTTTTGTAATAACATATTCCTCTATTAAATGAATTTTCTTAAACTTATTTAGTAAATCAGGAGTACAGAAATTAACACTTCGCATATCAATATTAATCGAACGTTTTATACGACGTACACCCGATTCTTTCATTCCTCTCCAATTTTGAAATGCATCTGAAATCAATGAATAGGTAGGAATAGTTGTAATAGTATTGTCAAAATTTTCAATCTTTACAGTAGTTAAATTTATATCTTTAACAACACCATCTGCCCCAAATTTATTCATAGTGATCCAATCGCCAGGACGCAACATATCATTACTTGATAATTGTATACTAGCTACAAACCCTAATAATGTGTCTTTGAATATTAACATTAATACAGCTGAAAGTGCACCCAATCCACCCAATAAATACATAGGAGATTGTCCAATCAAAATTGAGATAATTATTATTGCACTAATGATATAAAGAATTATCTTTGAAATTTGGACATATCCTTTAATAGGTTTAAATTTAGATAATTCAAAATCCTGATAAATATCAATAATAGTATTAAAGAAAGCATCCAAAACGATGATTACAATAAAGACCATATAAATTTTGAGAGCTGCTTGTAATAAACTTGACCAAATATGATAATCAATAAGCATCGTAGGGATAAGAGCATGAATGAGTAGGGCAGGGGCGATGTATGCTAAACGATGAAAAACTCTACGTTCAACCATAATATCATCCCATGTTGTTTCAGTTCGTTTGGCAATTTCGTAGAATAATTTAACAATTATCTTTTGAGTTACTTTGAATACTATATAACTTAAAAGTAATAGCCCAACAACAATAATAATGCCTTTTACTATAATAGCATTGCCATTACTTAAGCCAAGATGTATTAACCAATCGTAGATAATATTACCTAGTGTTTTTTCCATAATAATTTATAGGTGGATTAAATAACTTTGTTTATGAAAAGCATAAATATGTTTATATTTACTCCTCAGGTTGGAACATAGGATCCCAAGGTGGTAGTAATATTGCTTTTTGTTCTAATATTTTTAATACTTCTGTAGAAACATATTTTTTATTAACAACAAGTCTAAACATATATTCTTCAAACCATTTATCAGTCATAATAAGATGACCTTCAAAGCCTGCATTCCCCCAACTATTTTCTAATAACCATTTAATAGGTTTGTTTTCTTTGTCTAAATCAACACCAATTAAAGTCATCCCATGAGAAGAACCACTTTCATAAGTTTGAATGCGTTGTTTTTTATCCATCCCAAATTTAACTCCAAATAGATTTTCATAATCATAATTATTAACATCTAAAATTCCTTTTTCACTGAAAAGTTGTTTACCAACATCACACGAAAAATATAATGCATTACTATCAAGAATAGATTTTTTAGATATTTCTTTAATATCATCTATAGGAAGATTAATATATTTCCAGTTATTGCCATCAAATGTATGACGATCGTATTCAACTTCATATAATTTGTAAAATTCACGTGAAGGATCATTCATCAACATTACATAATCTCCTAAGTTAATATTCACAAATTCATTAAAGAATGAAATAGGAGTGTATTTTTTACTTTCACTTAATTTTCCAGAAGCATCTTTATATCTCCAGTTAAATTCGGCGGGTGGTTCACCCAAACAATAAACTAAAATCTTATATATTTCACCTAACATCTCAGTTTTTTGTTTCTGGATTGCATCGGCTTTAGCACCTTTTGCTGATAATTCTCTAAGCTTTAACCCATCTTCTCTTAATTTAGTAGCTAAAACTGAAGACATAACATTAGTGTTTTCACTGTTTTTTGTTTCAGGCATCACATCAGATGGAACTAAACCATATTTTTGAGAAATATTAACTAAGCCTGTCCATTGTCCACCATCTCCAATTGGGTTTTTGAAAAGCCATTCTACTTTTTTATCCTCTAGTGGCTTATCTTTATTTTCAATTATACTTTGTAAAAAGAGATTTGCTTTTTCCAATTGATCCCAAAAGAAAGCATAATTTTGAGAAAATTGAAATTCGCCAAGGTTATTTTTTGTAATAACTTTGCTTCTAATTACGTTTAAACTGCAAAACAACCAGCATCTACCTGATGATTTTTGATCAGTAATCCCTTTTGATTTAATTCTATTTGAAAAATAAGTGTCATTAGCATTAATGTTTTTTCTATTATATGCTAATTTCTTAATTTCATTATTAGAAATAGCATTACCCATTCCTTCTACTTTATGACTATTATATGATTTTTTGATGTCAATAAGCATTTCTGTTGAAATACCACCATTTTTTTGTTGAGCATTTAAAGTAAATGCTACAAAAAAGAAAAATAAACTGGTTAAGATTAAACGATTTTTCATTTTATTTATAATTTTTAAATATTCGGCAAACCTAATAAGAATTTTTTAATTTATTAGAAATAATTTCAATTATTTTTGATATAAAAAAACCCTGCCAAATAAATCTGACAGGGTCTTGATATTTATAAAAAACAAATTACATTCTTTTTTCTTTGATTCTGGCTTTTTTACCTCTTAAGCCTCTTAAGTAGAATATTCTTGCTCTTCTAACAACACCTCTCTTATTGATTTCAATTTGATCAATAAATGGTGAAGCTATAGGAAATATTCTTTCTACACCTGTGTTACCTGATATTTTTCTAACTGTAAAAGTTTCAGTATTACCACTTCCGTTTCTTTGAAGAACTACACCTTGGAACAACTGAATACGTTCTTTGGTTCCTTCTTTAATTTTATATGAAACAGTTATAGTATCACCTGCTTTGAATTTAGGAAAATCTCTTTTCGTAGTCAGGTCTTCAACATATTGCATTAATTCTGGTTTACTCATGACTATATAATTTTTTAATTGATTATTTGGAGTGCAATAATAATATAAATGTATTACAATGCTATGACTCCTTAAAATTATTTTATTTACAACAGTTAATATACTAAACTAAGCTTTAACTAATTCCACAACAGCTTTAAAAGCTTCTGGGTTATTCATAGCTAAGTCAGCTAAAACTTTTCTATTTAACTTGATGTTCTTTTTATGTAGTCCACCAATAAACACTGAATATGATAAACCAAATGGTCTAACACCTGCATTTATACGGGTAACCCATAGATTTCTGAAACTACGTTTTTTGTTTCTTCTGTCTCTGTAAGCATATTGTAATCCTTTTTCTAAAGCATTTTTTGCTACAGTCCATACATTCTTCCTGCGACCAAATTGTCCTTTCGTCAGTTTCAGGAGTTTTTTTCTTCTAGCTCTTGCAGCTACGACATTTACTGATCTTGGCATTTTTTTTGTTTTTTTTGTTTAAGCGTTCATCATTTTTCTTATGAATCTTTTGTGCTATAAACAAGGTTAATAAATAAAAATTTAGAATGAAAGCATTTCTCTTACTCTTTTCATATCTGATGAATCTACAGTTGTAGAATAAGTCAAGTTACGTTTACGTTTTGTTGACTTTTTTGTCAGAATGTGACTTTTGTAAGCATGCTTTCTTTTGATTTTACCAGAGCCTGTTAAGGTAAACCTTTTTTTTGCACTGGATTTGCTTTTAATTTTCGGCATCGCTTTATATATTTAATTAATTGTTATGTTTATTTTTTTGGTGCTATTATCATCATCATTCGCTTTCCTTCTAACTTTGGCATCATTTCTGGTTTGCCAACTTCAAAAAGTGCTTCTGCAAATTTTAATAATATTTTCTCACCTTGTTCTTTATATATAATTGTTCTTCCTTTGAAAAACACATCAACTTTAACTTTAGCTCCATCTTGTAAAAACTTTATAGCATGTGTGAGCTTAAAATTGAAATCATGATCATCTGTTTGAGGTCCTAATCTGATTTCTTTTACAACAATCTTTGCAGACTTCGCTTTAATCTCTTTTTGTTTTCTTTTCTGTTCGTAAAGAAATTTTTTGTAGTCAATTACTTTACAAACTGGTGGATTGGCAGTTGGAGATATTTCCACTAAATCAAGATCAAGACTATATGCAATTTTAAGTGCATCTTTTATATTGTAAATACCTTGCTCAATATTCTCACCAACAACACGAACTACTGGAGATTCGATTCTCTCATTTATTTTATGTAGTTCTTCGACTTTCCTTTCAGGTGGTCTTTGACCTCTGTTTCTGTTGATGTAAAATGGTGTTGCTATAACTGTTCCTCCTATATTAATGAATAATTCTTGTTAACTATATTTTTTATACTAGCCTATTAGCTTTTTTATTTCGTTATTTATTAATTCTGCAAAATTTTCAGCAGTAAAACTACCCAAATCGCCATCTCCTTGCTTTCTTACTGATAAAGTTTCACTGTTTTCTTCTTTTTCACCGACGATGATCATGTATGGAATTCGTTGCATTTCAGCATCTCGAATCTTTTTACCGGTTTTTTCATTCCTGTCATCAATCAGGCCGCGAAGTTCGTAATTTTTTAGGATATTTAAAACTTTTTTTGCATAATCTACATATTTTTCGCTAATAGGTAGTATTATAAACTGTTCCGGAGTTAACCATAGTGGGAATTTACCAGCTGTATGTTCTATCAAAACAGCTACAAATCTCTCCATCGATCCAAAAGGAGCTCTATGTATCATTACAGGACGATGTTTTTGATTATCGTTGCCTGTATATTCTAGATCAAATCTTTCAGGAAGGTTATAATCTACTTGAATAGTTCCTAATTGCCATTTTCTTCCAATTGCATCCTTAACCATGAAGTCAAGTTTTGGGCCATAGAATGCAGCTTCACCATATTCAACAACAGTATTTAATCCTTTCTCTGCTGCAGCTTCTATAATTGCATTCTCTGCTTTTTCCCAATTCTCATCACTACCAATATATTTTTCTCTGTTAACCTTGTCTCTTAAAGAAATCTGTGCAGTAAAATCTTTAAAATCTAAAGTTTTGAAAATATATAATACGATATCAATAACAGCTATAAATTCTTGCTTCAATTGATCAGGACGACAGAATAAATGTGCATCATCTTGTGTAAATCCTCTTACTCTTGTCAATCCATGTAATTCTCCACTTTGTTCATAACGATATACAGTGCCAAATTCTGCAATTCTTACTGGTAGATCTTTGTATGAACGTGGTTTGAATTTGTATATCTCGCAATGATGTGGACAATTCATTGGTTTTAGGAAAAATTCTTCTCCTTCAACAGGTGTAGAAATTGGTTGAAATGAATCAGCACCATATTTTTGATAATGTCCTGATGTTTTATACAATTCAACGTTTCCAATATGTGGACAGATTACTTGTTCGTAGCCTGCATTCTTTTGTATTTTCTTTAAAAAGTTCTCTAATCTTTCTCTTAAAGCAGTACCTTTAGGCAACCATATTGGTAAACCCATTCCAACTTTTGGTGAGAAGAAAAATAGCTCTAATTCTTTTCCAAGTTTACGATGATCACGCTTTTTTGCTTCTTCTAATAAAACAAGGTATTCAGCTAATTCTTTTTGTTTTGGGAACGTGATACCATATATTCTTGTAAGTTGCTTGCGTTTTTCATCTCCACGCCAGTATGCACCAGCTGTTGCAAGTAGTTTTACAGCTTTTATCGAACTTGTGTCTGGAATATGTGGCCCACGACATAAGTCAGTGAATACTCCTGATTCGTAAAATGAAATAGTACCATCTTCTAAATCATTAATAAGTTCTAATTTATATTCGTCTCCTTTTTTAGTAAAATAATCTAAAGCTTCAGGTTTAGTTACGTCTTTACGTTTGAATTCTTGCTTTTGACTAGCAAACTCCATCATTTTATCTTCGATTTTTTTAAAATCATCAGAAGATATACTATGTTCGCCAAAATCTATATCATAATAAAAACCGTTTTCAATATCAGGTCCAATGCCAAATTTAACACCTGGATATAATGTTTCGATAGCTTCAGCCATTAAATGTGCTGATGAATGCCACATAGCAGCTTTCCCTTCAGTGTCATTCCATGTGAAAAGTTTTAAGTAAGAATCAGTAAAAATAGGACGATTTGCATCCCAAACTTCGTCATTTACTTTTGCAGCAAGTACATTTCTAGCCAAACCTTCGCTTATGCTTTTGGCAATTTCCAACGAACTTACGCCTTCATTATACTCTCTAACTGAGTTATCAGGTAGTGTTATTTTGATCATTTTATTAATCGAATTAGTAATTTACAGTTCTTTATGCATTCAATCAGTCCGCATAAAAAAGAGTGCAAAGTTAATCAATTATCTCATTCTAACAACGATAAAATGCGAAGTTTTTTTTATTTTTTTTATCTTAACTTTGCAAACTGAATTTTGTTTATAATTTAAATTTATTTTTATGGTTGAAATTGTTGCTGTTAAGTTGTTAAATACGGATGCTTTTCTTGATGTAAAGGACAAACTATTTTCTCTTTTACCTACTATTGTAAATGATAAATTAACAAATTTTAAGCATTTTTCTGCGATGCAACGCTCCTTATGGGGCGAAATAATGGTTAGAAAGTTACTTTCTGAAAAAATTAATATTAAATCTCAGGAAATATTATTTGATATTAATGATAAAGGTAAACCTTTTCTGAAGGACATTCCAGTACATTTTAATATTTCTCATTCCGGCGATTGGGTTGTAGCTGCTTTTTCTGATGATATTGTTGGTATTGATGTCGAATTAATTCATAATGTAAATTATGATATTGCTTCTCGCTTTTTTTCTGCTAATGAATGTAACGACCTTTTTAGTATTATTGATGAAGAAGCAAAAAAAAGCTATTTTTTTGAACTTTGGACTTTAAAGGAAAGCTATCTTAAATTAATTGGTACTGGTTTAACCAAACCTTTAAATACATTTACAGTTACTTATCAAGGTGATAATATTACTTTGACTGATGATGAAAATCCTATTGCTAATGTTTTCTTTCGTCAATACATAATAGATGATGCTTACAAACTTTCTATATGTAGCTTTTCAAATTCTTTTTCAAACGACATAAGAGTTTTAACAATAAAAGATATATTATAAAATAATAGGTATACTTTTATCTGTTGTATATCCTATACAGCCTTGGACAAGTCCATTTTATGTATGGGCAAGTCCAAATAATGCATGGGCAAATCCATTTAATGCGTGGGCAAGTCCATTTAATGCGTGGGCAAGTCCAAATAATGCGTGGGCAAGTCCAAATAATGCGTGGGCAAGTCCAAATAAT
>CAYRBL010000035.1:7929-14819 GCA_964422385.1 uncultured Bacteroides sp. | reverse complement strand
TGATTTTTAAGACCACAAAGATAATAATAATTTTATTATGTTAGCACCATTATCCCGGAGAAGAAGGCGGAAATGCTGTTGCAGATGTGCTGTTTGGCAACTACAATCCTGCAGGCAGATTGCCCATCACCTGGTATAAATCTGCTGACGATTTGCCAGCTTTTACTAACTATGATATGAAAGGAAGAACCTACAGATATTTTACAGGAAAAACCCTGTTTCCTTTTGGCTATGGCTTGAGTTATACTACTTTTGAGTATTCTAATATTATACTGAATACAAATAATATTAGAAAAGAAGAAACCATTAGCCTTACGGCAACAATTAAAAATACTGGTCCTACAGATGGCGAAGAAGTAGTACAAGTGTATGTAAAAAACCTCAACTCAAAACAAGCACAACCTATAAAAGCTTTAAAAGGTTTTAAAAGAATAGCTGTAAAAAAAGGAACATCAGTAAAAGTAGAAATACCAATAAAAGCAGATGACCTAAGATTTTATGATGAAACAAAAGATGCTTTTATCCTCGAAGCCGGCGACTATGAAATACAAGTAGGTGCCTCCTCCGACGACATAAGATTAACCACAAAACTAACGGTAAATTAACAAACCTACTCCTTATATATAATAGAGCTGACATTTTATTGTAAGATTCTTACATAAAATGTCAGTTTTTTTATACTTTTGCAAACAAATTTAAAGTACACAATGCAATTTAAAATACGTTCGATACTAACACTTTTAATAATACTATTTATATCAATAAATGTTTTTTCACAAGAAATAAACATTGATGGAACCTACATAGGTAAGAACTTATATATACTAAATCCAACAGTTGGCAACGGATATTGTGTAACAGAAGTCTGGGTAAACGGACAAAAAACCCATGATGAGATTAACTCCAATTCATTCGAAATTGATTTCTCGAATATGAACATCGAAAAAGGAGGAAACGTTCATGTAAGAATCTTCCATAAAAATGGCAGCAAACCAACAGTAATTAACCCCGAAGTATTAGAAGAAACAATTTCTTTCTCTTTCGGAGCAGCCAAAATAAACAAAAAGAAATACCTTACATGGGACATGAAAGGCAACACAGGCGAAGGAAAATTTGTAGTAGAACAATATAGATGGAGGAAATGGATAAAAGCATCCGAAATAAAAAACACGGATACCACTTCAAAAAATAATTACACTGTAGAAATAAGCCCATACACAGGTCAAAATCTATTTAGAATTATTTTCACCAACGCTCAGGGCAAAGAAACCTACTCAAAAGAGACAAAATATATCGTTCCGGGTAGAGAAATAACAATAATTACTGAAAAAATTAAGGATAGAATAGAGTTCTCAGCCCCTACGATGTACGAAATATTAGATGAATCAGGAAAAATATTAATTTCTGGAGAAGAAAAATATGTAGATACTTCGGCACTTCCTAAAGGGAAATACACAGTAAACTACGACAATAAGTACGAAATAGTATCAAAGAAATAAAAGACAACATAAAAATAAAAAAATTTTTTTAACAAAAAGGTGTTGATAATTAAAATAATTTGTTTAATTTTGCACTCCCAATAAAAATTGGGTAAACTAAAAAAGACATAAACAATGTACGCAATAGTAGATATAGCAGGTCAACAATTTAAAGTTGCAAAAGATCAAAAAGTATATGTTCATCGCATAGAAGGCGAAGAAGGTGCTAATGTTGAGTTCAATAATGTTATGCTTACCGCAAACGAAGGAAGCGTTAAAGTTGGAACTCCAATAGTAAACGGAGCAAAAGTTACAGCAAAAATACTTTCGCACATGAGAGCTGACAAAGTTCTTGTATTTAAAAAGAAAAGAAGAAAAGGGTATCAAAAATGTAATGGACATCGTCAATACATGACCCAAATTCTAATAGAAGGAATTAGTTTATAATTATTAATAGTAATAATCGCTTCATCGTAAGCTAAAAAATATTTATTATGGCACACAAAAAAGGAGCCGGTAGTTCGAGCAACGGTAGAGAATCCCATAGCAAACGTTTGGGTGTTAAAATATATGGTGGTCAAGCTGCTATCGCCGGAAACATTATAGTAAGACAACGTGGTACAGTTCACAACCCAGGTGTAAACATTGGCCTTGGTAAAGATCATACTTTATTCGCACTTACTGATGGTATCGTTGAATTCAGAAAACGTAGAGATAATAAATCTTATGTTTCTATCGTACCATTCAAAACAGAAGAAACTCAAGTAAACTAAATAATACGTTTATTTACTAAAAAAAATCTCCTGATTAATAGTCAGGAGATTTTTTATTTTATACAAGACAACAAATGTTTTAATAAGAAATCCATTGGATTTCTTTGTTATTTTATGCTTTCCTCTTAACAAATCATCTTCTTAAGATTCTTTGCTTTATTTTGTATAAATAAATCATGTTCGTTGGTTGCAACTATCTCTATACCATGAGGTGTAGCTATAGTATTTGTGTCAACATGAACAAAAGTAATAAAGCCTTCTACAAGGACTTCATCACTGTTTATCACGCTAACTCCGATGTGAGCAACCAAACTCGACTTTCCGGTATAGGCAATCCTACTGGTATAACAAACAGACTGTCCTAAACGAACAGGGCTTGAAAAATACATACCGTGTATCTTTAAACAAATAACATGATGTGGGTTTAACAAGGCTGAAGCAGCAATAAATCCTGCTTCTACAAACCATTCAGCACTTCTTCCTGCGTACAAAGTACCATGGTGATTCAAATCTTCACTCTTTATTAAGTGATAAGTTGAAAATGCTTTCATTTCTTTTTTTATTGGCATAGGTTTAATTTTTCTGCAAAAGTACTACTTATCTTTGGAACAATACCTAATATTATTAAAAATAATTTAAAAAAGAATAGCTGAGTTTTGAACAAAAGAACTTATCTTTGTAAAATTAAAAATTCAATAAAAAAGTAAACATTGATAAGTCCCGGAACTATACAAACTATAATAGAAACTGCACGTATTGAAGAGGTAGTAGGCGAATATGTTTCTCTTAAAAAAAGAGGAATTAATATGATTGGGCTTTGTCCTTTTCATAACGAGAAGACTCCTTCCTTCACTGTATCTCCTGCCAAAGGTATTTATAAGTGTTTTGGTTGCGGCAAAGGTGGCAACTCCGTCAATTTTATGATGGACCTTGAACACTTTTCTTATCCCGAGGCTTTACGTTTTATTGCAAAAAAGTACAACATTGAGCTCGAAGAGGAAGAACAAACACCCGAACAAATGGCTGCCCTCGACGAAAGAGAAACCTTGTTTAATATTTGTTCTTTTGCTCAAAAACATTTCTCAAATACACTTATTAACCTTGATGAGGGTAAAGCGGTAGGCTTATCTTACTTTAAAGAAAGGGAGTTTTCGGACGAAAGTATCGCTTTGTTTCAGCTCGGTTATACTTCCGACAAGTGGGACGACTTCACTCAGTTTGCCCTTAAGAACGGTTACAAGATCGATCAGCTCGTTAAAGCAGGCTTTTCAATAGATAAAGAAGGCCGCCATTTCGATAGGTTTAGAGGCAGAGTAATGTTTCCTATTCATAATCTTTCAGGCAAAGTAATAGCCTTTGGTGGCAGAATTCTTATCACAGATAAAACAAAATCTAAGTACATTAATTCTCCGGAAACCGATATTTATAGCAAAAGTAAAGTCCTTTATGGTCTTTATTATTCAAAAAATGCTATAATAGCTAACGATAACTGTTTCCTGGTTGAAGGTTATACCGATGTTATTACCCTACATCAAGCGGGTATCCAAAATGTAGTCGCCTCATCAGGGACTTCTTTAACCACAGATCAAATAAGACTTATAAGCCGCTATACAAAGAATATTACCATCCTTTATGATGGCGATGCTGCGGGTATCAAGGCTTCTTTCCGCGGTATTGATATGATATTAGAGCAAGGGATGAACGTTAGAATCGTATTGTTCCCTGATGGTGAAGATCCCGACTCCTACACCCGAAAGAATCGTTCGGCAGAAGTAATAGAATATATTACTAAAAATGCGAATAACTTTATCCTATTTAAAACAAATCTTCTCCTCGAAGAAGCTGCCCACGACCCTATTAAAAAGTCGTTGCTTATTAAGGAAATCGTTCAGACTATCTCTTTAATCCCTGAACAAATTCAGCGTTCTGAGTATATAAAAGAGTGTAGTGCCTTACTTAATGTTAAAGAAGACATTCTCCTTAACGAGTTGAATAAGCTTATTAGAAAGAAATTTTCGAAAGAAAACCAAGGACCCGAAGATACTTACGTACCAGAAGTAACTGAATTTACAGCTCCAAAACAAAACGAAGAACTTGAATTAGACGAGGCAGCTTTTCAAGAAAGAGATATTATCCGTCTCTTGTTAAACTATGCAAGTCATGAGTTAGATTATGTTTATGAAAACGAAGACAAAGAGACTGTTTCAACTAAAATAAGTGTGGGTTCCTATATTATTACAGATATTGCCAATGATGAAATGGGATTTAGAAACCCTACTTTTCAATTGATATTTGACGAATATGTAACTGCGCTTAACAATGAAGCGCTTCCCGACGAGCAATACTTTACCCATCATCAGAACTCAGAAATAAGAGATACTGTCATCGATATTCTCTCTTTTCCGTATCAATTAAGCGAAAACTGGGAAAAGCTTCACCGTATAAGTGTTCCTACCGAAGAACGCGAGAAAATACTCGAAGACTCTATTAAAAACTCTCTGCTCTCTTTTAAATTAAAGAAAGTAGAAGAAATGCTTTCTGAGAACTCTTTTCTTTTAAAAGAATGTAGCGATGACGAGGAAATGATTCTAATTATGGAAAAACAAAAGAGACTTCTTAATATTAAAAAAGCAATTTCTTTAATGTTAAAAAGGATAATTACTAAGTAATTTCTTTTAGGATTCCCACCATCTTTTTTCTTCTTCTAAACCTATATTTCTTCTATATTATAGATAGGAATGCGTATCGAGAACGTGGTGCCAACACCTTCTTCGGATTGAAACCAAATGCTACCCGATGCACTTTCAACTATACTCTTTACCATAGCTAATCCTAAGCCCATACCACTTGTTTTAGTAGTAAAGTTAGGTGAAAAGATCTTTGGATATAAGTCTTTATTGATACCAATTCCATTATCCTTAATCGTTATCAAATAACTGTTCTTTTCTTCCAAAATACTTATGTCAATTATACCTTTTTTATCGGAAGGTATTGCTTGAATTGCATTCTTCAGAAGGTTATTAAAAGCCCTTAACATTTGAGTATTGTCGGCATTAATAAAATACCTCTTTTCGCTCTCTGTATACCTGATCTCAATGTTGTTATCAGGACTTTCTTTAAACAATCCTATAGCCGTTATCAATACTTCCGAAAGGTCTATCTTCTTGTTTTCGCTTACAGGCATCTTTGCAAAATCAGAAAACTCTGATGCAATAATCGATAATGATTCAATCTGCTCAACAATAGTATTGGTAAACCTTTTCAACCTATCATCCCAATCAGGAACCTTATCCAACCAGGCCCTTTGAAGATGCTGTACACTCAGCTTCATTGGGGTTAAAGGGTTTTTTATTTCGTGTGCAACTTGTTTTGCCATTTCGCGCCAAGCAACTTCTCTTTCTGATTGTGCAAGTAGTTGCGCACTCTTCGCAAGCTGATCAACCATACTATTGTATTCTTGTATCAGCCCTCCAATCTCATCATTTCTCAACCATTCTATCTTCTCATTCTTTTCTCCAAGTTTCACATTACCCAACTTTTCTTTTATCAGTTTTAAAGGTTTTGTAATGTAATTTGATATTATAAGAACGATAAAAATAGAAAGTGCAATCAACAAAACATAGATATTTAGATAGGCTTTTAAGAAAGATGATATCTCTTTTTTAAGCTCATTTTGCTTTGCAAAGTAAGGTAGATTAAGGTAGGCGATAAGTTTATTATCATTGTTACGAAGACAAATATACGCTGAAGAATACTCGTGCTTTCCTATACTTTCATTGTTGATAAACATCGTCTTTTTGCCTGTACCAAGCTGTTCGTAAGCTATCGGATTCATCTTTCTTGAAATTAATCCTTCGTCAAAGATCTGCGACCTTGACGACGCTATTAAATCTCCATTCTTATCAAATAAATTAATATCTGTAAAGAAAACATTCGACAACTTGATTAACGCATCAGCTACATAGTCGTCCATTGAAGGAGGAATGTCGCTTACATTCCCGAACTTTTGTTCGAGATTAACCAAAATAGAATGGGTTTTTTCGGTTAAAAGTTCATTGTTTTTATTACTATTTAAAGAGGTAATATAAATCAAAGACATTATACCAATAGTGATAAAAGAAATCAAAATAATGGAAACAATGAAGGTTTGTAGTTGTATTTTAAAGTTAATATCTATAAAGTGCATTCTAATCTTAAAGCCTGTAATGGCTATAAAAAACAGTACAACCAAACCATATATTATAAAGAAATAAGAAAAAGGCGCAAAGCTATCGAATAAGGAATCTTTCTTTTTACTTAATAAAAAATCAGTTTTACTATTTACAAAATAATAAAGATGATCGTAATCGTTATAATCGAAGATGCTGAGGTTGGTTTTTCTTATACCATAATCTTTGAAATCGTAACTGTACGAATACTTTCCAAAGTGTTTTCCAAGCTCTCCTTTGTTATAACGGGCATAGGAATAATTGGAGAGATCGGGGATAATATTTACCTGTTTATCTATTAAAAGTTCGGGATAACCCAAATCATTCGACACAGACTTAACATCCAATTCCACATACGCATTCGCCAACGCAACTGTGTCGTCTTCGTCTTCCTGAAGCTTAATTACAGCAATATAACTGTTGTTTCCGGC
>CAYRBL010000035.1:5343-7829 GCA_964422385.1 uncultured Bacteroides sp. | reverse complement strand
GCAAGTAGTTTTCTTTTATCGTTTTCTTTTACATTATTATATTTATACAAGGTAAAAGTAGAAAACAAAGAGAAAAGCAACAGATAAAACACAGTTTTATACACAAAAGTAAGCTTATTGATGCGTTCATTTCTTAATATAATATAACTTAAAAAGAAGTATATTATATAAAAAATGGGAAATACAATGCCTTCTCTCCTGAAATCTGGCAATGGAAGTAGTAAAAAGAAACCAAAAGCTATGAGTATGTAAAGTGCGTGTAGTTTTATTAAGTTAGTTGATGCGTAAGCTACTCTGAAGAGTATAGTGTTGATTAAAAAGAAAGCTAAAGTGAGTAACGAAAGGATGAAAAGGGCCAATAAACTAAATTCGTTGAGCACAAAAATATTGTTTAGCTCTAATGAAATGCTGGAGTCGATGATGATACTTTTGAACAAAACGACATAAGCGTAAAAGGAGGAAATCGACAGCATTAATACGAAAACCGACAGTAAATGGGCGCTTATTTTGTTCTTTTTTTGCTTTATTAAATCGACATTTAGGCGTGAGAAGATGATGTAAGCCAAAAATAATAGCAAGGCAACGTTGATAAATAAGTCGCCTAAGGAAGGCAAATACGACGTTACGGCATAGTAAAAAGGGCTGAATAATTTAGAAGAATATAAGATTAAAGGCATTTTGAAATAAAACAAAAGACTTCGGATGCTTAGTATTATTAAAGCCAAAAGTAGTATGTTTAGGGTCTTGTTTTTATTTAGAAATTCTATTTTTTGAAAAATATCGAACAAAAATGAGGAGAAAAAGATAAAAGCTAAGAGATAAAAGAGCAAAAGTATAAAAATTCCTCTGTCGCTTATCTTCACATAACCTGCTTTGACGACCGAAAACAGGAATTCTCCCTTGTCGGAGTGAACATTATATTGCCCTTTGTTAAGTGATATTTGTAAATTATCAGGAGCTTTAAAGGCAGTATTAAAACTATTGATAAGGTAGTCGTTTTGGTAGATAAATTCGTGTTTTAAGAGTAGCAATCCGATGATGTCGCGTTGGTTTACGCTTGTAAATTTTACCTGAAACCATCCATTATTTAATTTTATAATCTTTTTTCGTTTCAGTTGGTCCAAATCTTCATCGTCGAGAGATATTGTATTGTCCGACCAAAACAGTGTGGAGTCTTTATGGTACACAAAAAGCAAAATTCCGTCGCTGCTGAATTTATCTTTATAAATTGCGTTCGAAATTTGCCTGTTGTTGCCCACGTCATCTTTTAGTTTTTCCAAAAGTACGTCGAGGGTCTTTTCTTTTTGTGCGATGCCTTTTTCAATTCTATTTACAATTGTCAACATCGAATCAGGTTGCAAAAAGCAATTCTCCACAATTATTGCAATTGTAAATAAAAATATGCCCAGATATAACTTAAAACTTGTCTTACTTCTATAATTTAATGCCATTGCTCAATATTTGTCTTTGTTTCCTTATATGTCTTTGTTTTTATGCTTCTTACAAAGGGATTAATTAAAAGCTCTATAACGAATTGTTTTCAAATTCGAGTGTAAAGATACTATAAATACTCGAATCTACGTTAAAATGCTTTAAAATGCTTAATTTTGTTTTTTTAATGAGTAGAAACACAAATAAGCATTTTCTTTAAAAACTTAGCTATGAAAATTACTTTTTATCTTTTAAAAATAACGTCCCTTTTCCTTTTTGCATTTTTAATTTTTAATGCTTGCAAAAACGACAAAGAAGAAAGTTATGGCAAACTTCAGTTCAATTTTACCTTTAACGTTAACGGTGCAATTTTAAAAACTGATACTTTTCAGTACACAAATGCTGCCGGAAATAGATATTTGGTCGACAATATTCAATATTTCGTATCAAATATTGTGCTAAACAAAAGTGATGGTTCCACCTTTAGGCTTACCAAAGATGGCGTGATAAAATACGTGGATTCCGACATCCCTACAAGCTTAAATTGGCTGATTGCCGACGATATTCCTTCTACTGTTTATAATTCTATAAGCTTTACTTTTGGTATAAAATCAAGTCAAAACAAGTCGAATATGTTTGTAAATCCGCCCGAAAACAATATGTGGTGGCCCGAAATGCTGGGCGGAGGTTATCATTTAATGAAACTAAATGGCAAGTGGCTACCACCTTCACAAACTATCGGAACTCCTTTTAATATTCATTTGGGCATTGGCAGAGACGTTGATCTTATTACAGGTGACACTACTTTTAAAGATAATTCTTTTGATGTAACGCTTAATTTGGGCAGCCTGAATGTGCAAAAAGATACTCGAATTCTCAACATCTCGATGAACATCGATTCTTGGTTTAAGACACCTAATATTTACGATTTTAATGTGGATGGAGGAGCTATTATGGAGAATCAAATGCTGATGAATAAGATTGAAAAAAACGGTTTTGATGTGTTTTCGGTTAGTGTTGTGAAGTAGGTTTGACGAGGCTTTTAGCAGTTTAGG
>CAYRBL010000035.1:0-5243 GCA_964422385.1 uncultured Bacteroides sp. | reverse complement strand
TCACCAGTAAAACCAAGCATAAAATAAGTAGCATCATCTACACCTAAATCACCACCATAAAACATTCCTGTTGAATTACCTTCTAAAGTAGAGGCATCTTCTGGTACTTTAGTCGAAATTGTTTTCGATCTCCACAATTTAATTGGTTCGCTTCCCGAATTTACAGCTTTTATCCATGTATTCTTAGTAACTGTAAACTTACTTAAATTTATAATAGGGCTAATTGGTTTTTCAACTAAGTCCTGATTTTTATAAACAAAATCTTCTGCATGTACATTTCTATGCAATACATTTATTGGAAAATATTCGGGTACACGTTCCAGTTTTCTCTTATAAATATTAAGATAAGCCCCATAATTACCTATTAAACTTGCCTGTGCATTATCAATTAATTCAACCAGTTTTTCGCGATCAGTTTTTACTGATAAAAACTGTGCTATCTTAGCACGCATAGGATTTTCAACATCATCTACAAGCGAACTAATTAAAGGTAATGTTGTTACAAGATCAGGATTTGCAGTTGCTGCTATTAACATTTCCTGCATAGTGGTTAAAAGTTGAGCTTGTGTATAATCATAAAAATCGCTTATTTTGTCTAATTTTGTAGCAACTAAAACTGCTTTATTATGTGGGGCTGCTGTTTTGATTGCCATTTTTACATCATCCAATCTAACCATAAATCCACCTCTCATTTCGTTAAAGATTACTACCTTAGCTCCTCTTTGCGAAAGGTCAACGTTTTTGCCTAATACTGCCGTACGTAGCGCAGCAAAATCAGGAGTCGAATCGGTAATAATTACCTGTATGGCTGGAGTAATTGGAGCTCTATGATTAGCTATTTCGTGTTCAAAAATAAATTCTATCACCATTTCTAATGGAAAATTCTCGATAATCATTATATCAGTTTCTGTCTCTCTTAAAGTTTGTCTTAATACTTTTTGTATTGGCATTTTAGTTATTTTAAATTATTTTTTCGCTATTTTTTGTTAATTATGCTTGCTTTTTTTTGTTTTTTAAACTTTACAAAGGTAATTCTTTATATTGGTTATTATACTATATATTTATGATTAAATTCAATTATAATATTTTGATTATTAATTCAAATGTTTTAAAGTTTTAACTAGTCTTTTTAATTTTATGAATGCCTATCATAGAGTACTCTATGAATTTTAAATTTTATTTATAAAAAACTAATTATTAATATAAAACGCATTTTAAGAGGAACAAAAAAGTATAAATGCACATAATTTAAAAAATGTCGAGCATAAATATTTCTTTTTTGCGTTCTTTTTCCTTCAGACGTACAAAAAACTTTCCAAATGTTAGTCCGGAAGAAAATGTTGTACATTCAGAAAGTTTTTTGTTTGTCACACAGAAAATGTCGTACATTCATAAACATTTTTGTACGTCTGAAGGAATATGTCGAACATTTGTAAACATAAATGTTCGTCATACAGAAAATGTCGTGCATTCAGAAAGTTTTTTGTTCGTCCGAAGGAAAATGTAAGCAATTCATAAAATTTTATGCTCGACCAGAGGAAAATGTTAAGCATTTAGAAATTTAAATATCAGAGTTAATTTACAATGTGCTTATATATGGATAATTGTGAGTATCTTTATAAAATGTTTTCTTATTATTAAATATTATAATGTTAAAATATTAAAGAGTATTGAAAAAATGAGTAAGTTTGTAGGGAATTTTTAAACCAAATAAATACTTTAATAATAAAAAATGAAAAACATAATAATCATATTAATACTATTAGTTTCATTTATTGGTTGTAAAAAAGACGAATCTGCAAATAAAACCTATACTATCTCTGGTACATTAAATTTCGATTGCAATACTCCTTTTGCAAATTCAGATTTACAATTTTATGAAAATGCTACTTTCTTATCGCATGGAGGTACTATTGGCACTGTAAAAACTGATGCTAACGGACACTTTACATTTACATATACTGCTCGTAGAAATTCAACAACAATATCAATTTTAACACTTATAGCAGGCATTAGTCCAAGTTGCATTTTAGATAACATACCAGAAGATTGCGATATTATTGAAATTAAAAGTTATTATAGTACCCAAACAAAATTAATAGTTAAAGTATCAACATCAAATCCTTTATCTAATAATGACACTTTGTTTTTACAGAATTTATCACAATTCTATATAGGGCCTTTTATGAATGGAGCAATTGTCGACACAATAAATGGTAACATGAGTTTTTCACTAGATTATAACGATTTAAAATCTCCATTAAAATTAACACCTCGTTATTGGGCAATTGGTAAAAACAACTTTATAAATAATAAAAATACAATAAATTTTAATTATGATAGAAGTTGTGGGGCAATTAACATATTAACCATACCAATAAATTAAAATGAAATATAGAATAATCATATTAATACTATTAGTTTCGTTTATTGGTTGTAAAAAAGACGAATCTGCAAATAAAACCTATACTATCTCTGGTACATTAAATTTCGATTGCAATACTCCTTTTGCAAATTCAGATTTACAATTTTATGAAAATGCTACTTTCTTATCGCATGGAGGTACTATTGGCACTGTAAAAACTGATGCTAACGGACACTTTACATTTACATATACTGCTCGTAGAAATTCAACTACACTATCAATTTTAACACTTATAGCAGGTATTAGTCCAAGTTGCATTTTAGATAACATACCAGAAGATTGCGATTTACCAGAATTTAATTTATATTATAAAACTTTATCGTATAGAATCTTTAAGGTATCATGTACAACGCCATTAACTAGTAATGATACACTTTATGTTGGTTATTCAACTAATTCTTATAAGTACTATGTGGGTCCTATTAGTAATGGTACAATTTTAGATACTATTCAAATAACTATGTCAAATAATACAAATTATAATTATATAAATTATCCTATACAAGTTTTAAAATTTATTTGGGGTGTTGGTTATAGCAATTTTTTTGGTATGCATATTATTAGCTACAATCATGATATTACATGTGGTAAATATAATGTAGCTACAATACCGATTAATTAAAATGAAAAACATAATAATACTATTAATAGAACTTAACTTATTCAACAATATTAAAACCTTATTAAAAAAAAAAGAACTATGAATCCATTTGGCATAACACCTAAAAGCTATCAGCTAATCTTAGATACCTTTCCAAATTACCCTGAAATAGACGAAGTAATTATCTTTGGAAGCAGAGTCAAAGGCACCTATAGAAATGGAAGTGATATAGATTTAGCTATAAAAGGAGCACTTTGCAACGAAAGAACCGCAATGAATTTAAGTGGAATTCTAAACGAAGCCTTGCCTATTCCTTATCATATTGATGTAATTTGCTATAATAATCTAACCAACGAAGCCCTGATAGAACATATAAAGAGAATAGGAGTATTATTTTATGAGAAGAAAGAAATAAGTATCTTAAACGAACCAACAGAAAAATATAATATAAAAGGAGAAGATAAAAACAAAGACACCTTATCTTAAAAAGTAAACCAGATCTCTATACATTTCCCTTGACAAATCTACACAACTATTATGATTTCTAACACCCTGCTTTCAGAGTTTCACGTGAAACCCCCACATATAACTTTAGGCACTCCACACTTTAGCTCACTTTAGGCACTCTTAAAAGCTATCTTCCCAAAAACACTAATAAAACGGAGATATCAGAAGGAGAAACACCACTTATCCTCGAAGCTTGCCCTATTGTTGCAGGTTTCATCTTACCAAGTTTCTCTCTTGCCTCAAATGATAATGATTTTAGCTTCTGATAATCGAAATCATCATGCAGTTTGATGTCTTCAAAACGGTTTAATTTATCAGCAATATCGCTTTCTTTAGAAATATAACCTTCATATTTTATAGCAATAGAAGCCGCCTCTGTTATTTCGTCTTTATCGTAGGTCAAAGTATCAATAAAAGCAGCAAAAGTATCCACATTAGCTAATATATCCTGTATTTCCACCTGAGGACGCAATAAAATCTGCGACATCTTTATCTTTTGAGTTATTTCAGGAGTTTCTAAGCTACTTAATAAAGCATTTATTTCAATAGGTTCAACGTTTGTTTTCTTAATATAATTAATAGTATTATCAAGATTTTCTTTCTTAATATTAACCCTATCCGTACGTTCTTTAGTAGCTAAACCTATATTATATGATAATTCAGTTAAACGCATATCAGCATTATCCTGACGCAATAATATTCTGTATTCCGCTCTGGAAGTAAACATACGGTAAGGTTCATCAACACCTTTAGTAATTAAATCATCAATCAAAACACCAATATAAGCCTCAGAACGCTTTAAAACAAAGTCAGGTTTATTCGCTAACTTACAATGGGCATTTATACCAGCCATCAAACCTTGTGCAGCGGCTTCTTCATAGCCTGTAGTACCGTTAATCTGACCAGCAAAATATAAATTTTCTACAAGTTTAGTCTCTAAAGTATATTTTAATTGTACCGGTGGGAAATAATCATACTCTATAGCATAACCAGGCTTAAATATCTTAGCATTTTCAAAACCTTTTATAGTTCGCAAGGCTTTGTATTGAACATCTTCCGGCAAAGAAGAAGAGAAACCATTCAGATAATACTCTACAGTATTCCAACCCTGAGGTTCTACAAACAATTGATGCCTGCTTTTATCAGAAAACCTTTCAATTTTATCTTCAATAGAAGGACAATATCTAGGGCCTCTACCTTCGATTCTACCAGCAAACATTGGTGATTTGTCAAATCCTGTCCTTAGAATATCATGCACTTCAGGACTTGTATAAGCTAAATAACAACTCCTTTGTGTAGTTAGTTTAGGAGTGTCGAGAAAAGAGAATTTACTTGGATTTTCATCTCCTTTTTGTTCTTCAAGCATCGAAAAATCGATAGTTCTACCATCAACCCTCATAGGAGTTCCTGTTTTCATCCTATCTGATTCAAATCCTATCTTTATCAAACTTTCAGTAACCCCCACAGATGACTTCTCCCCTATTCTACCCCCCGAAAAGTTCTTCTCTCCAATATGAATCTTCCCATTCAAAAAGGTTCCATTTGTTAAAACAACTGCATTTGCATTAATAGTTAAACCCATCCCCGTAGTAACACCGGTAACTTTACCTTCTTTCTCTTCAATAGACATAACTGTATCTTGCCAAAAATCTATGTTAGGAGTATTCTCCAACATGTTTCTCCATTCCAACGAAAATAACATCTTATCAC
>CAYRBL010000034.1:0-14821 GCA_964422385.1 uncultured Bacteroides sp. | reverse complement strand
TATATTATAAATTAAATGAAGATGAAATTAATTTCTTAAAAAAATTTTTATCATAATACAAATACTAAAAATAAATAAAGTTAATAAAGTTAATAAAGTTAACAAAGTTAACGAAGTTAACGAAGTTCACCCCCCCCCTTGTAAAAAAAAAAATAAATTAAAAAAAAAAAAAAATAAAAAAAAAAAAAAAAAACAAAAAAAAAAAAAAAAAAAAAATACTTAGTGAAATCTTAGTGAAACTTGTGCTCTTAGTGTTAAAAAAAAGAAAAACACGAAGACACTTAGAACACGAAGGGGCACAAAGAAAAAATGATATTGAAAAAGAAAATTGTTTTAATAATACAAACAAAATGAACTTAAGAAATTTAAAAATCAGCACACTGTTAATAATAGGTTTTATTATTATGTTGTCGTTAGTTATTGTAACAGGCATACTCTCGACAAAGCAAAATAATGAACTGGCACAACAAACAGAAACCATTTACAACCATCCATTAAAGGTAAGACGTGCAATTAGTTCATTTCGTTTAGATGTGCACATTATGCATCAATCGATAGAAGACATGTTGTTAGCAGCTAACATTAAAGGAATAACAGAATCTGACAACACTATACAACAAACTGAAATAAATGCTTATGAACAAATAGAAGTGTTTAATCAAGCATATCTTGGACCCCATCAACAAGTAGTAGAGCTTAAAGAAGCATTTATAAAGTGGAACCTTATACTTGATGAAACAACAAGAAAGATTAGGAATAATGATAAAACAGAAGTCATAGATTTAATAAAAGAAAACGGGGAAGAAAAGAAGCTACAATTAGAAGTTCTGGCTAAGCTTCAAAAGATAGATGAGTTTGCATTTAAAAAGGCTGAAGAAATATATAAAACTTCAAAAGCAAGGAGAGATGTAATGAATATACAAAACAATTTAATCTCTGTTATAGGTATTATAATTACACTTATTGTATGTTTGTATTTATTATTTTCAATTCGCAAACCAATTGCAGAATTAACGAATGTTGCACAACGTTTTCATGATGGAGACATGGGTGTTAGAAGTGGATATATGTCTAAAAATGAATACGGATTATTATCCAAATCATTTAATAATCTTGCAGAAAGTATTCAGAATTCAATAGAATTAAACAATAAAACATCACTCATATCTGAAATAATGTTGAAAGAAGATGATCCAAAGCAATTCTTTCAAAACACTTTAACAGCATTATTAACAAACACTAACTCTTCAATTGCGGCTGTTTATTTTTTAGATGAAGAGAAAAAAACTTTTGATCATTATTACTCTATTGGTTTAGATGATAATGCTAGAATATCATTTTCAGCACAAAACATGGAAGGAGAATTTGGTGCAGTTCTTTCTTCCCATAAGGTTCAACACTTAAAAATAAATGCAAGCGAAACTAATTTCCTTTTTAATACTGTAAGTGGAAAAATAATACCAAAAGAAATAATTACAATTCCTATTTTATCAGGCAAAGAGGTAATAGCAGTAATCTCTTTAGCAAATATAAACGAATACACGAATCAGTCCTTAAAGCTAATTAATAATATTCTTGATACAATGAGTGCCCGAATTAATGGTGTTTTGGTATATCAAAAGAATCTAGAAATGGCTGAAAGCATCTCTCAAGCTAATATTGAACTTCAATCGCAGAAAACAGAACTAATTTCACAGTCATCAGAGTTAATGGAACAGAATACTGAACTTGAAATGCAGAAGAAACAGTTGAATGAAGCTAGCAGGTTAAAAACAAACTTCCTTTCAAATATGAGTCATGAGTTACGTACACCACTTAATTCAGTTATTGCTCTTTCAGGTGTTTTGAATCGACGTTTGATAAGTATAATTCCTGAAGAAGAATACAGTTATTTAGAAGTTATTGAAAGAAATGGGAAACATCTATTATCACTTATAAATGATATTTTAGATATATCAAGAATTGAATCAGGAAAAGAAGAAGTAGAAATTACTAAGTTCAATGCAAACGATTTAATTGCTGAAGTGGTAAGTATGATTGAACCACAATCAAAACAAAGAAGCATTGAATTATTGCAACCAAATAAAGAAAATGAATTATATGTTACAACAGATGCAAATAAATGTCGACATATTTTACAGAACTTAATAAGTAATGCTATTAAATTTACAGTAAAAGGTAAAGTAGAAGTTAATGCAAAAATTGAAAGTAATTCTATAATTATTACAGTTTCCGATACTGGAATTGGTATAGCACAAGAACACATCCTACATATTTTTGATGAATTCAGACAAGCTGATGGCAGTACTTCTCGTAGATTTGGAGGAACTGGACTAGGTTTGGCAATAGCAAAGAAATATACAAATCTTCTTGGTGGCGATATAAGTGTAAAAAGTACTGTTGGTGAAGGTTCTGAATTTACTATAACGCTACCTTTAAAATATGCTGCTGAAAACAGGGTCTCACATGATGAGAAATCTAATGATTTTAAATATGAAATAAATAAATTTAGCAAGGCTATTAATACAAATGATGCATCCACAAAATATATTCTTCTTGTTGAAGATAGTGAGCCAGTTATTATTCAAATGAAAGATATATTAGAAGATGTAGGTTATAAAATATTAACTGCACGAAATGGAAGTGAAGCTCTCGAAATAATATCACATACAATTCCAGATGCAATGATACTTGACTTAATGATGCCTGGCATTGATGGTTTCGAAGTATTAAAAAACTTACGTGAAGAAGAAATTACTGCACATATTCCTGTTTTAATTCTTACAGCAAAACACATAACTCAAGAAGATTTAAAAACATTAAAGAGAAATAATATTCATCAATTAATACAAAAAGGTGATGTTAACCGTAAAGATTTAATGAATGCCGTTTCTAAGATGATATATCCTTTACTTGAAGAAAATGAACAACTTAAAAGAGAAATCAGATCAATTCATGGGAAACCTAGAATTCTTGTTGTAGAAGACAATAAAGATAACATGACTACAGTAAAAGCACTATTTGGTGATAAATATATAATGTATGAAGCATTTAATGGGAATGAAGGTATAGTAAAAGCTAAAGAACATATTCCTGATCTTATATTAATGGACATAGCATTACCTGGCATTGATGGTATTGATGCTTTTAAATCTATTCGTAAAGAGCCTACATTACAACACATTCCTGTAATCGCATTAACTGCAAGTGCCATGGTTAATGACAGAGAAGCTATTTTAGCTCATGGTTTTGATGTATATATACCAAAACCTATTGACGAGAAAGTATTTTTTAAATCAATAAATGAAGTACTTTATGGAAAATAATAAAATTAAAATCTTAGCAATCGATGATATTAATGACAATTTAATTAGTTTAAGGGCATTAATAAGAGAATCATTTCCTGACTCTATCATTTTAATAGCAAATAATGGAGAAAAAGGTCTAGAACTTGCACAACAAGAAGACCCAGATGTAATATTATTGGATATTATTATGCCAGATATGGATGGGTATGAAGTATGCAAGAAATTAAAAAGCGACACAAACTTATTTGATATTCCTGTCATTTTTATTACAGCTTTAAAGGGTGATAGCGAAAGTAGAATCAAAGCACTAGAAGCAGGTGGTGAAGCTTTTTTAGCCAAACCAATTGAACAAAGTGAACTTACTGCTCAAATAAGAGCAATGATAAAAATTAAAAAAGCAAATTTAAATAAAAGAGATGAAAAATCAAAACTTTTAAATTTAGTTGAAGAACAAACTCGTGAACTAAAAGCTACACATATAGCCACTTTAAATCTGATGGAAGATTTAAAGAAAGAAATTGAGATTAGAAAAGAGAATGAAAGTTTTTTGAAAGAAACTCAGAAAATAGCTAAACTAGGTTCCTATTCATTGGATATTACAACAGGTTTTTGGAATAGTTCGGAAATATTAGATTCTATTTTTGGAATTGATTCAGATTTTGAAAGAACAATTGAAGGTTGGGTTACTATTATCCAACCTGAATGGCAAACTATAATGAACAATTACTTTATAAATGAAGTATTGGGTACTAAAACTTCTTTTGATAAAAAGTATATTATTATTAATCAAAAATATAAAACTGAACATTGGGTACACGGTATAGGAAGTCTTAAGTTTGATATGAATGGAAATCCTATAACTATGATTGGTACTATTCGAGATATTACAAGTCAGATAGAAGAAGAAAGTTTTAGAGATCTTAGTAGAGAAATATTACAGATATTAAATAAATCGGATGATATAAAATATTCAATGATGCGCATTTTAAGTACTATTAAAAGTCTTACTGGTTTTGATGCTGTAGGTATTAGAATGCAAGATGGTGAAGATTTTCCTTATTATACAGAAAAGGGCTTCACTAATAATTTTATCGCAAATGAAAATTCTTTAATCTCAAAAGATACTAAAGGGAATATTTGTAGATATAAAGATGGTGATGCTTGTTTAGAATGTATATGTGGTGTAGTTTTATCAGGTAAAACAGATTCTTCTCTCCCCATATTTACAAAAGGAGGAAGTTGTTTTTTGAATAATTCAGCTTCACTACTTAATATTCCACAAAACGAAAATCCTATTTTCAATCCACGAAACAGATGTATCCACGAAGGATATTCTTCTATTGCCCTAATACCTATTCGTAATAAAGAAAAAATTGTAGGATTGATTCAACTCAATGATAGAAAGGAAAACAAATTTACTTCAACAATTATAGAAATTTTAGAAGGGATTGCATCCAATATTGGAGAATCGTTGATGCGTAAGCAAGCTGAAGAAGCAATGCAACATAGCGAAAAGAAATACAGAAATATTTTTGAGAACGCAAGAGAAGGTATTTTTCAAACTAATATTGATGGTTCATACATTTCTGTAAATCCCGCATTAGCCAATATGTATGGTTATTCAACACCTGAAGAATTAATTAAAAGCAGAAGTAATATTTCAAAAGATGCTTATATCGACCCCAACGAAAGAGATCATTTTTTAAAACTAATGGAAGAACATGGGTATGTAAAAGGCTATGAATATGAAGTAAAACGTAAAGATGGAAGTAGTATTTGGTTTTACGAAGATGCACAAGCAATAAAAGATGATAAAGGGAATATAAAATATTTTGAGGGTTTTGTGATAGATATTACGGAACGTAAAAGAGCAGAAAAAGAACTAATAAAAGCAAAAGAAAAAGCAGAAGAAAGCGATAGACTTAAATCTGCATTTTTAGCCAACATGAGTCATGAAATAAGAACACCAATGAATGGTATTCTAGGTTTTGCTGAATTATTAAAAGAACCACAATTAAGTGGTGAAGAACAACAGAAATATATTAAAATTATTGAAAAAAGTGGAGCCCGAATGCTTAATATTATAAACGATATAGTAAGTATTTCGAAGATTGAATCAGGGCAAATTGAAGTTTATAATTCTGAAGTAAACATTAATGAACAGTTAGAATTTACTTTTAACTTTTTTAAACTAGAAGCTGATAAAAAAGGATTATTATTAAATTTAAAATATAATTTACCTACAAAAGAAGCTATTATTAGATCTGACAGAGAAAAAACCTATGGAATTATTACTAATTTAGTGAAAAATGCAATTAAATATACTGATACCGGTTCAATAGAATTTGGATATACTTTAAAAGAAAACTTCTTAGAATTTTATGTTAAAGATACTGGAATTGGGATTCCTCTGGATCGTCAGAAAGCTATTTTCGAACGCTTTGTTCAAGCAGATACCGAAGATAAAAGAGCATTACAAGGAGCAGGTTTGGGATTGTGCATTGCTAAAGCTTATGTTGAATTATTAGAAGGAGAAATCTGGGTAGATAGTATCGAAAATAATGGATCAACTTTCTATTTTACGCTACCATATAACAAAATCTCAACTACTATTACTGTCGAAAATAATAACCCCATATCTAATACAACAGAAGAAATCTCGTCAAACCAAATAAAAATATTGATTGCTGAAGATGACGAAACTTCTGATTTATTACTTACAACTACTTTAAAAGCATATAGCAACAATATTCTTCATGCTTTAAATGGGTTTGAAGCTATCAAAATTATGAAAAGCAATCCTGATATAGATTTAATTTTGATGGATATTAACATGCCACTTTTAGATGGATATGAAGCTACCAGACAAATCAGAGAATTTAATAAAGATGTCATTATAATTGCACAAACTGCTTATGCGTTGAAAGGTGACAGAGAAAAAGCGATGGAGGTTGGTTGTAATAATTATCTGCCAAAACCTATTGACAATACTGTTTTGGGTATTTTACTAAAGAAGTATTTTGGTTAAAATTAATCATTCAACAGAAATGATAAGCTCCTATTATTATTTATAAAATAGCTACTTATATTTTTTTATCATTTTGTGTTAATCAAAAAAGCACTAAGTAAATTTACTTATGCCATTACGTTTAAAAAAAATGGACTAAGTAAGTTTACCAAGGCCTTTTTTCTGACACAAATGGACTAAGTAAGTTTACTTATGCCATTACGTCTATCACAAATGGACTAAGTAAGTTTATTTATGCCATTACGTCTATCACAAATGGACTAAGTAAATTTACCAAGGCCTTTTTTTTTGCACAAATGGACTAAGTAAGTTTACTTATGCCATTATTTATTGCAACAAGGCACTAAGTAAGTTTACCAAGGCCTTTTGTCTGGGACAAATGGACTAAGTAAGTTTACCAAGGCCTTTTTTTTCGCACAAACGGGCTTGGTTAATTAGGTTACATCATAATACTACATGATATAGTGCTCTTTATAAAACAAGACCTCTTTAAAAACCGCCTTATCTATTTTAAACATATTTTTAAATAAAAGAAGGTTTTCAAAATCTCTGATAAAAAACTAATCATCCAAAACTACGCCTTAAGCCACGTGGTATATAGGAAAAGTAAGAAATCAGAGGCTCCATACGTAGCTCAGAATATTTTGCTGAGGATTTGTTGGGCTACAGCTCCTAATTAATGACTATAAAAATACTTATTTATGTAATTAGCAAAATCATTTTTTATAAGATATTTTAACATTTTAAGAGATAATTTTTAAAACAAATATTCGTTAAGTAAGCAGATTAACATTAAAAAATCTTAACAAGGTACTTAACTTTTTTTAACAGCATATACATAATATAGTATAGCAGTTATCGTTAATTTTGCCGAATTAAAACGTAAAACTTATGACTCAAACAATCGACATTAAAGAATTAAACGAACGAGTACAAGTAGAAAGTTCATTTGTAGATGTACTTTCAATGGAAATGAAAAAAGTAATCATAGGCCAAAAACACATGGTCGAAAGATTACTTATCGGATTACTTTCTAATGGACATATATTATTAGAAGGAGTTCCGGGATTGGCTAAAACACTTGCTATAAATTCGCTGGCCAACTCAATACAGGCTAAGTTCAGCCGTATACAGTTTACGCCCGATCTTTTACCTGCCGATTTATTAGGTACAATGATCTATAGCCAGAAAAAAGAAGAATTTATTGTAAGAAAAGGGCCTATTTTCTCTAATTTTATCTTAGCAGATGAAATAAACCGTGCACCTGCAAAAGTGCAAAGTGCTTTGTTGGAAGCTATGCAAGAACGACAAGTTACTATTGGCGAACAAACTTACAAACTGGAAGAACCTTTTTTGGTTTTGGCTACTCAAAATCCAATTGAACAAGAAGGCACCTATCCCCTACCCGAAGCTCAGGTAGACCGTTTTATGCTTAAAGTAGTTATATCTTATCCTAAAAAGGAAGAAGAAAAACTTATTATGAGAGAAAATGCCGGTAGTGCCGAATTCCCAAAAACAAGCCCAATATTAAAGCCAGAAGATATTATTAAGGCTCGTGCAGTTACCAGAGAAGTATATTTGGACGAAAAGATTGAAAACTATATTACAGATATTGTTTTTGCTACCCGTTTCCCATCAGATTATAAACTTGATAAGTTTAAAGATTTGATTAAATACGGAGCATCACCTCGTGCTAGTATCAACCTGGCTTTGGCATCAAAAGCCTATGCTTTTATAAAAAGAAGAGGCTATGTAATACCTGAAGACGTTAGGGCAATTTGTAACGACGTATTGCGCCATCGTATTGGTTTGACGTACGAAGCAGAAGCCGAAAACATCAGCTCTGAAGAAATCATCAATGAAATTCTAAACACTGTAGAAGTTCCATAATATAATATATTAATCTTTATTAAGGTCCCTGAGCTTGTCGAAGGGTAATTCTTAATTATTAATTTTTAATTATTAATTGAAAGTGTGGAAACATCAGAGATATTAAAAAAAGTACGTAAAATAGAGATCAAGACCAGAGGATTGTCTAATCATATCTTCTCTGGTCAATATCATAGCGCCTTCAAAGGAAAAGGTATGACCTTTAGCGAGGTCAGAGAATATCAATACGGAGATGATATCCGCTCAATCGACTGGAATGTTACGGCGAGATTCAACCATCCTTATGTAAAAATGTTTGAGGAGGAAAGGGAACTTACTGTAATGTTGCTGATTGATATAAGTGGATCGACCAGATTTGGGACCAAGAAACAATTTAAAGAAGATTTGATTACCGAACTTGCAGCAGTATTATCTTTTTCGGCTATTCAAAATAATGATAAGGTAGGTGTAATATTTTTTAGTAATAAAATAGAGAAATTTATTCCACCTAAGAAAGGTACTTCTCATATATTGCGAATAATTCGAGAACTTATAAATCTGGAACCCGAAGAAAACGGAACTAATATTGCTGAAGCATTAAAGTATTTTACCAATGTTATAAAAAAACGTTGTACTGCCTTTTTAATTTCCGATTTCATGGATCAAGGCTTTGAAGATGCTATTAAAATTGCTTCTTCTAAACATGATTTGGTTGCACTAAGAGTGTATGATGAGCGAGAAACCCAGTTGCCAAACGTAGGACTTATTAAAATAAGAAATAATGAAACCGGCAAATATTTGTGGGTAGATTCGTCGGAAATGCAAGTGCGAAAGAATTATAATTTGTGGTGGAGTGCTCACGAGAAGTCTTTGAACGATCTCTTTATAAGAAGTGGCATCGATGAAGCCAAAATAAACACAGAACAAGACTGGGTAAAACCACTTTTAGCTTTATTTAGAAAAAGAGAAAGACGATTTTAAATACTATTTATGAAACGATTATTTTTATATATCATACTATTTCTTCAATTAGCTTTTGCTACTAAAATCTTTTCACAAGATGTAAAGGTGAATGCTACTATTGATACTAATTACATTTTAATAGGCGATCAAGTTAAAATTAAACTAACAGCAAGCTTTCCTGTAAACAAACTTTTGGCTTTCCCCGAAGTATTCGATTCGTTGCAAGCTAGATTGGAGATTGTAAACAGATCGCAGGTTGACACTACCTATAGCGAAGACAAAAAACTTAAAACGCTTAAACAAACATTAACTGTTACAGCTTTTGACAGCGGTCAGATTGTGATTCCTCCTTTTATTTTTTTAATCAAAAACAATATTCAGGATACTACAACTTATTATACGCAAACACTGCCTTTAATTTTAAATGTAAATACAATTGCAATTGATACAAATTTGGCTGTAAAAGATATTAAAGGCACACTTGATGCACCTATAACCATTAAGGAATTGTTGCCTTATATCCTTGGTGGAATAGGAATTTTATTGTTATTAATTGCAATTATTGTAGTATTAAATTATAGGAAAAAGAAGAAACTTACAAAAGATCTTCCTGTCAAACCTAAACTTCCACCAGACAGATTAGCATTAACTGCTTTTGAAAACTTAAGGAATAAAAAGCTTTGGCAAAATGGAATGTCTAAGGAATATCATTCGGAATTAACAGAGATATTAAGGGTTTACTTCGATCAATATTATGGTATAGATGCTATGGAAATGGTGAGTGATGATATTATAGAGGCGTTTGCTGAAAAAGATTCGAATACAGAACATTTGAAACTTTTAAGAGAGATATTAACTACTGCCGACCTTGTAAAGTTTGCAAAAAGTGAACCATTAGCATCAGAACATGAATTGAGTTTATCAAACGCAATAAGATTGGTAAACGAAACTTACAAAGCGAAGAATTCAAATGTTATAAACCAAAACGAATAGTTTATGATACGAGAATATTTTGAATATATTAAATTTGCAAATCCTGCTTATTTATATCTTTTTTTAGTAATACCAGCTTTAATTGTATGGTATATCTATAAAAGAAAAAAATCGGAAGCAGATATTAGTTTCTCTACCTTTGGACCATTCCAAAACTTAAAAACATCTTTCAAACAAAAGATGTATCATAGTTTATTTATCTTAAGAATGTTTGTGCTTGCTTTATTAATTTTAGCATTAGCACGCCCTCAATCGAGTTCTCAAAAACACAATGTTTCTATTGAAGGGATTGACATCGTAATGGCATTTGATATTTCGGGAAGTATGCTTTCGGAAGACTTCAGACCAAACAGATTGGAATCTGCCAGAGATGTTGCAATGCGATTTATTGATGGAAGACCAAATGACAGAATGGGATTAGTTATTTTTAGTGGCGAAGCTTTTACACAATGTCCGTTAACAACAGATCATGCTGTATTAAAAAATCTATTTACAGCTATAAAAAGTGGAATGATAAATGATGGTACTGCTTTAGGTGATGGACTTGCAACAGCAGTAAGCCGTTTAAAAGACAGCAAAGCCAAAAGTAGAGTTGCAATATTATTAACTGATGGTGTAAATAATATGGGTTCAGTTGATCCACTTTCAGCTGCTGATATGGCAAAATTATATGGCATTAGAGTATATACTATTGGGGTAGGAACAACAGGTTATGCTCCATATCCATTCAAAACTCCATTTGGAATACAATATCAGAATGTAGAAGTTAAGATTGATGAAACATTGCTTCGTCAGATTTCGAAGACTACAGATGGTAATTATTATAGGGCAACTAATAAAACTAAACTAGAAGGTATTTTTAAAGATATCGATAAGTTAGAGAAATCAAAAATAAGTGTAACAGAATTCGACAAAAAGTATGAAGAATTCTTTCCACTTGTATTGTTAGCTGCATTCTTATTATTACTTGAAATTTTATTAAGAAATACAATTTATAAGACAATTCCATAAACATAAGAACTATGATAAAATTTGCACAAATATTATATCTTTATGGATTAGTTTTAGTACCATTTCTAATCTTATTTTACGTTTTGATGGTAAAACGTAAAAAGAATGCCTTGAAAGTATTTGCTGATGGGTCATTATTGAATAGATTAACCAATAGTTTTTCAAAATCTCGACCAGGATGGAAGTTTACATTGGTTATTTTATCTTACATACTAATAATACTAGCATTATCGCGCCCTCAAATTGGATCTAAAGTTGTAAAAGCTGAGAAAAAAGGTGTAGACTTAATGATAGTTCTCGATGTTTCGAATAGTATGTTGTGTGAGGACATTCAACCAAGCAGGTTGCAAAGATCTAAACAAGCTATTTCAAAACTAATAGACAAACTCGATAATGATAGATTAGGTATTATTGTTTTTGCCGGCAAATCTTATGTTCAGCTACCAATTACCTCAGATTATACTGCTGCTAAAATGTTTTTGGAAACAATTAACACGGATATAATGCCTGAACAAGGTACTGCAATTGGTAATGCAATAGAACTTGCTACCGAATCTTTTGACACAGAAAAAGAGAAAGGGAAGATTAAAAATAATAAGGCAATTATTATAATTACAGATGGCGAAAACCACGAGGATAATGCTGTTGAAGAAGCAGAAAAAGCACATGCAAAGGGTATAAAAGTAAGTACAATTGGTATGGGATTGCCAGATGGTGCTCCTATTCCAATATTAAATGGTGGTTTGAAAGTTGGCTATAAAAAAGACAGAGAAAACAATACTATTATATCAAAACTTGACGAACCAATGCTTCAAAAGATAGCAAATGCTGGTAAGGGTGTTTATATTAGAGCTAATAATTCGAATGCAGGTTTGCAATCTATATTTGAAGAGATAAGTAAACTTGATAAAGTAGAATTTGATAGTAAAACTTTTTCGGATTACGAAGACCGTTTTCAATATTTTGTAGGTATTGCTTTATTCTTATTAATAATGGATTTATTAATATTAAATAGAAAAAGTAAATACTTTAGTAAAATTAATTTGTTTGGTACAAAAAAATAAAAGTGATGAGATCAATTATATTATTCATAATAATAGCAATTTCTTTTTCAGTAAATGCTCAGCAAAACCCGAAGAAGTTTATTCGTGAAGGGAATAAATTATATGAGCAAAAGAAATATAATGATGCCGAAGTTCAATATCGTAAATCATTAGCTCAAGACTCTACTTATGTTGCCGGACAATATAATCTTGCAAATTCATTGTATAAACAAAAGAATTATGATGAAGCTAACAAAATATATTCTGCATTAGCCGAACGTGAAACTAATAGTCTTACAAAATCTAAAATTCTTCATAATTTAGGAAATACTTATCTTCAGAAAAGAGAATATGAAAAAAGTATTGATGCTTATAAACAAGCAATGCGAAACAATCCTAAGGACGAAGAAACCCGTTACAATCTTGCCTATGCTAAAAAAATGTTGAAACAACAACAGCAACAACAACAGCAAAACAAAAACGGGAAGGATAACAAAGATAATAAAGATAAAAAAGACAAGCAAAATAAGGACGGTAAGCAAAATAAACAAGGAGATAATAAAGATAAACAGCAACAAGACCAAAAGCAAGGCGATGATCAGAATAAAAAACAAGATCAGCAGCAGAAACAAAAAATGAAAAAGGAAGATGCTGAACGTATGCTTGAGGCTTTGAAAAATGACGAAAAGAAAACGATGGATAAAGTCAAAAAAGAAAAGAATGCAGCTGTTAAAATAAAATTAGAAAAAGATTGGTAACAAAACATAAACTTAAAATATTCGTTAAGTAAGAGAAAAAACTAATAATAATGAAAAGAATAATTTTACTCATTTTATTAATATCAGGATTTTATATAACTGCTACAGCACAGGATGTAAAATTGATTGCTTCGGGTCCAGCCACAGTTGGAACCGGACAACAATTTACTGTATCCTATACTTTAAATGCAAATGGAACTGGGTTTAAAGGGCCAAACTTTAAAGGATTCAGCGTGCTTTCGGGCCCTAATCAATCAAGCAGCAGTAGTATTCAATTTGTAAATGGAAGGATGACACAAAATGTCTCCTATTCTTATATATATTATCTTTCTGCAGGGAATGAAGGCAGTTTTACTATAGCCCCAGCAAGTATTACTGTGAATGGTAAGTCGTATTCTTCAAATTCTATAACTATTAAAGTTGTTAAAGGATCGGGGAATAGTGCACAACAAAACCAGCAGAATAATCAGCGAAATAATAATCAAAATGCTGCTAGTGGTACTATAAATGCAAACGATTTATACATTAAAGCATCTGTTAGTAATCCGAATCCTTATCAGGGCGAACAGGTTATAGTGACTTATAAGTTGTATACTTGTGTTTCTGTTTCGCAATATCAAATTAATAAACTTGCGAATAATAAAGGTTTTTGGCAAGAAGATCTATTGAAAGAAAACGAGCGTCCGAAAGTACATAATGAGAATATAAATGGCAAACAATACACAGTTGCTGAAATTAGAAAAGTGGCTCTTTTCCCTCAACAAAGTGGCAAGTTAACGATTGATCCATTAGAAGTGGATGTGTTGGCTCAAATTCAAGTTCAGAGAAAGAGAACTAATTCTATTTTCGATTTATTTGATGATCCTTTCTTCAATGCTGCTCAGAGTGTTAAAAAAACTTTAAAAGGTGCTCCTTTGACAATAAATGTTAAGCCATTGCCAAGTGCTGGAAAGCCTGAAGACTTTAGTGGAGCAGTTGGTACTTTCACTTTTAGGTCGGATGTTGACAGAACTGAAGCAAAAGCTAACGAAGCAATCAATTTTAAATTTACAATTTCGGGAAGAGGAAATATTAAGCTAATTGATAAAATAAAAATAGATTTTCCTCCAGATTTTGAAGCTTACGATCCAAAAGTTCAAGATAATCTTACTAAAACCGAAACAGGTATTTCAGGTACTAAGACTTTTGAATATTTAGTTATTCCACGTAACCAAGGTAATTATAACATCAAAGCTGTTACCTTTAGTTATTTTGATTTGAATAAAGGTAAGTATGTAACCCTGACTTCTCCTGAGTATAACTTAAAGATAAATAAAGGTGATGGAAAGCAGAATACCGTTTCTGTGACTTCGGTAAATCAACAGGACATTAAATACATTGGAAGCGATATTCAATATATAAAAATCAAACCTGTGAAGTTATTCAAAAGAGGCTTTTATTTTTTCCAATCTACTTTATATTTCATACTTTCTTTAATACCAATATTGTTTTTTGCAGCTTATTTAATAATAAGAAGAAAACATATTAAATTAAGGAGTAATCTGGCTTTGTTAAAAAATAAAAAAGCTACAAAAGTTGCAAATAAACGATTGAAGAAAGCGAATCAATTTTTGAAATCTAACGAAAGTGATAAGTTTTATATTGAGATTTCTCAAGCTTTGTGGGGATATTTGAGTGATAAATTTAGCATTCCTTTAGCTGAACTTTCGATGGATTCTGTTCATCAGGCTTTGAAATCTAAATCTGTCAATGAAGAGATAACACAACAGTTTATCGACATCTTACAAGATTGCGAGTTTGCAAGATTTGCTCCTGGTGACAATGCTTTTAAGATGGATAAAATTTATA
>CAYRBL010000033.1:0-15018 GCA_964422385.1 uncultured Bacteroides sp. | reverse complement strand
ACTCTAAAATGATGGCATCATAGTATGATAAACGGGAATTGATACCAAACCTGGAGCGCAAAGGGGCAGTCAATAAACCCGAACGAGTGGTAGCGCCAATCAAAGTAAAAGGGTTTAGCGTAATCTGAACACTACGGGCATTAGGCCCCGACTCAATCATAATATCTATTTTATAATCTTCCATGGCGGAGTACAAATACTCTTCAACAACTGGCGAGAGTCTATGAATTTCGTCGATAAACAACACATCATTTGTCTCAAGATTGGTAAGCAAACCTGCTAATTCGCCAGGTTTGTCCAACACAGGACCCGAAGTTATTTTAATATTTACATTTAATTCGTTTGCGATAATATGCGAAAGGGTAGTTTTGCCCAAGCCGGGAGGTCCATGCAAAAGAACATGGTCTAAAGCCTCACCTCTTTGCTTAGCAGCCTCAACAAATATCTTCAGGTTTTCAACCACCTGATGTTGACCTGCAAAACTATCAAAAAAAGATGGGCGTAAAGCCTTCTCATATTCTTTTTCGACCGTATTTAAACCATTACCACTTGCATCTAAATTTTTATTCATCAAAATTGTATTTTAATTACTAAACAATGAAACAAAATATATGTTATTTAAGTATACTATATCAAAAATAATATATAATTTAGCGAAATTATAAAAATAATCATTTAAACAACGAAATTATGAAAGAAATAATTGTAGCTATTGATTTTTCTAAAGGTTCTATGTATGCTCTAGATCTCGCTATAGACATTGCTAACAAGACCGATGCGAACATTATGATGGTATGGGTAGACAACCAATCAGAATCTGATTCAGCTATTTCAGCTTCCGGAGTTGAAATCAGAAATGAAGCCAAGAATCATATAGAAAAAATTCAAGAAGAATATCAAGTAAAGCTACGTTCGGGCAAGCTAAGTTATAAACTTAGAAAAGGAAGAGTGTACAACGAAATAGCTAATCAAGCTAAGTATAATGATGCTGAATTGATAATAGCAGGTACTCATGGTTCTTCAGGATTTGAGAAAATGTGGATGGGTAGTAATGCATTCCGAATAGTTACTTATGCTCCATGCCCTGTTATTACTATCAGATATGGTTTTAATTTTAATAAAAATCTTGATAAAATTATCCTTCCAATAGATAGTTCGGCTGATACACGTCAAAAAGTTCCATTTGCTTGTAAACTTGCTAAACACTTCAATGCTGAAGTTCATGTATTAGGCTTGTACACCACTTCATTGAAAGCAATTCAACGCAAAGTAGATACTTATGTTGACCAGGTTGAAAAATATCTAAAGGATAATAATGTTAGATTTGTTACTAACTTTGTAGATGCTGATAATACTACTAATACAACAATAGAGTATGCACAAAAAGTGAACGCAGATTTAATTGCTATCATGACTGAACAGGAAAAAACAGCTGCTAACTTCTGGTTAGGACCATACGCTCAGCAAATGGTAAACAACAGTCCAATACCTGTATTAAGTATACAACCAATAGAAATTAATGATTCTGCAAGATAATATTGCATGATTAAAAAATACACTATAAATATATTTTTGATTCTGGCATTTGCAGTATCTGCAAATGCCCAGAGTCAATCTGAAGGTAAAAAAGAAGTTGTTCAAGACTCTAAAGTTGACGAATTGCTTGAAAAACATATAAAAGTAAATGAAGTTGCGAATACCATCCCCGGTTTTCGAATTAATATATTCTTTCAGTCGGGTAACAACTCAAAAAATAATGCCAACCAGGCAAAGGCTGCCTTTATAGCTAAATATCCAAACTTAGAAGCTTACGTTGTGTTTGATGAGCCTAACTTTAAAGTTAAAGTTGGCGATTTTCGTACCAGAATGGTTGCACGTGGCTTTGTAGAAAAGATTAAAGCAGACTTTCCAGACGCTTTTGTTATTAAAGACTATATTTTCTTTCCTAAAATAAATTAATATTAGGATTAAAATACGTTGAAAAACCTGCTTTAAATCTAAAATTCCTTTTTATTTATTTTTCTCGATAGCTTTTGCTAAGATTCTTATCAATCGAGGCGAATATGTTTTATTTGATAATACATTATCTGTAAAAATAATTGCTCCAGTTTCGCTATTCGTAACTGTAATTACGTTGTGAAACGACATTTCAAAATCAAAATAACTTGTAAGATAATAAATAGGTTCCTCGGAAGTCATTATTAACTCATTTAAATTTTCCATAGTGATAAGCTCGAACTTATATGGGTAATCCTCCTCAACTTTATGCACTTCCTTAACGGTATACACCCCATTATCGCCATCATTATTGTATTCTTTTGCTATTTCTTCGGGAATATATAAGGTAGCTTTCTTAAGTTTGAATAGCTCTTCGGGCAAAGAATAGGAAACACGAGGCTTGTTGAAAATATTATCATTAATATTTAATTGTATGTTTTGAAGATAGTTTTTAAGCATACCCTTTCCAGAAGAAATCATATAGCCTTTTCCCATAAAATCTTCGGTAAACACATCGCTAATGCCAAAGAATTTTGAATCGTCGGCTTTTAAACAGATTCCTGCAACGATAACTGCATTGTCCATTATGCTAAAGTTCTTTAATTTCTCTGGTTTTTTACGTACTGCGTCAATAAACTTTTGTTTGGGAGTCCAGATAGCCAATTCAAATTTCTGATTTGATCTTGATTTATTATTGTAACCTGTGTTGCCGTCCCAGTAAACAATAAATGACGTCATAAAATAGACATTTGCCTTAAAATACTTAGGTACATCGGAGTAATCAATGACTTCGACTGGGCATAAGGTCCAGTATTTTTTAATTACCTCAACATATTCCTTGCTCGATTCGGCCGAAAGATTCATTACTATATATAGTTCCGAATTTTTCATTTTATCAATTTCATCGTTGTCTACCAAAAATGGCTGTGCTTGTAGTTTTGCAACTGAAATGAACAGGATTAAAATGAATAAAAACTTTTTCATTGTTATTATTTTTATTTGTTACTAAATTATCAAAAACAAAAGTACAGTTTTTATTCATATAAAAGCTTTTTTATTAAAATTCTTTTCATTTATAATAAAAAAAATGAAATATGATAGCTAAAAAAGTTGTTTTTAGAATATGATTATTTTCTAAATGCGCTATTTTTTATGATTAATTTATTTTAAAATAGTCAATAAAACCATCCTTAAAAGTATATATCAAATAAAATTAAATTCTCAAATAAAGGTATTTTTGTAAACACATTCTTTTGTGAAAAAAGTAAAAAAGAGTATTTTTACAAACCTCTTTTTTCTTCATTTAAGAAAAATGATACTTTTTACAATCGGCATTTTTTGGGAAAAAGCAAGCAATTGTAAAATGTAACACATCTACTCGGAAACCAAAGCATACAATTGTAAAAAGACAATTCAATGGAAATCAAAATTCACTCATATGTTTAGATGCTCATTTGTATACTATTAGATAAATTTGACTTTTTTTATTATACTCTTTAATACCCATTTCAACTATTAGAATGTTTTATTAATATTTAAACCCTGATTTTGGTTATACATATTAATATTATCATCATAAAAATAAAAAAAAACAGCCTTACAGTAAAGGAAAATACTTGTAAAGCTGTTTTCAAATTTATCCGCTAATCGACTTCGTCGTTAAGCGGGAGTTTCTATTATTAAATCTGCCTTCTTTTCTTAATTAAAATTAAGCATAAAAGGCAAACGTGTTTGAGCTCCTTTTAAAGTGGTGATGGTTTGCAGTGCTTGATAGTAAACATAGTTTTGTCCTAGTTCTTTTTGGATTAAAGCTGTGGCTCTGTCGCCAGAGAATGCTTCTAATAATTGGTTGAAGAATTCTTTTTGATGTGGATATTCAACAACTTTATATTTGTCGAGTTTGGCAAGTTTGGCGGCTTCGGTAATTGCTACACCAATCCCACCAAAGTCATCGACCAAACCTATCCTTTTAGCATCTGTTCCACTCCAAACTCTACCTTGTCCAATGCTGTCAACTTCGGCAACAGTCATTTTTCTACCTTCGGCTACGTGGGTAATAAATGTTTTGTAAATACGCTCGATCTGGCGTTGCAACACTTTTTCCTGATAATCGGACATCGGACGCATACCTGTTAAATAGATAGAATTTTTGTTGGTTTGAACAGTATCGAAGGTAATACCAAGTTTGTTGTTAAACATCTTTTGAAGATTAGGCACCACACCAAACACGCCAATAGAACCAGTGATAGTGGTAGGACTTGCGATGATTTTACTAGCACCGCAGGCAATATAATAGCCACCCGAAGCTGCATAATCGCCCATAGAAACCACAACAGGTTTTGTACTCTTGGCTAGCATAACTTCGCGCCAAATAATATCAGAAGCCAAAGCATCGCCACCAGGAGAATTAACCCTTAATACGATAGCGCGGATAGAACTATCTAAACGAGCAGCACGAATGGCAGCTGAGATACGCAATGAACCAATAGAGTTTTCGGTTCCTTCGCCACTTTCGATAGTGCCTGATGCATATATAACTGCAATCCTATTTTTGGTAAATGTTTTGTCATCTCTCATCGTGGCTATACTTTTATAACTACCCAAAGAAACAAACTCAGCTTGTTTTTTAGCACCAACTTTAACATTTAAGATGTCCAGCATTTGGTCTTTGTAGACTAATTGATCTACAAATTTATATTTAAGCGCATCGTCGGCATTTTCCACTAACATATTGTCGGCAATATTTTGCAAATCGGATGTACTAATCTTACGTGAATCCGAAATTTCTTTTACAATTTGTTGCCAGATACTGCCAATAAAAGCACGCGTTTGTTCTCTATTGGCTGCACTCATTTTGTCGAGGAAATAAGGTTCGACAGCACTTTTGAACTTACCGTGACGCACCACTTGCATATCCACATCCAGTTTTTGCAAAAGACCTTTAAAGAACATTAGTTCGGCACCTATTCCTCTAAAATCAATTCCACCTTGATTATTTAAATAAATTTTATCTGAAACTGAAGCTAGATAATATGCTTTTTGAGAATAAACTTCGCTATAGCTATAGATAAATTTACCTGAAGATTTAAAATCTAATAAAGCATTTCTTAATTCTTCAACAGTTGCGATTCCTGCTTGTATTGTTGTTAAATCAAGATAAATACCTTTGATATTAGGGTCGGTTTTAGCATAAGATAAACACGCAAGAATATCGTTGAGGCCAGGCTCGTTCTTACTTTCCATTTTGTTGAAATCGAAGTTTGCAAAAGGATTTGCCGGACTTCTTTCCAAAATAATACCATCCAGTTTTATCTGAAGAATTGAATTGGCTGAAACAACAGGAACTTCCTTTTTAGAGAAAGATACCATTGATACGATCATCCCAAAGAAGATGAAAAACACAATTACCATCGTAAGTATTGTTCCTAGCATTGAAGCGAACATAAACTTAAAGAACTGTTTCATAAGACTTGATTTTTTAATTTAAAATAAAATAAATAGTAACTAATTTAATTAATCTTGATTTGAACCATCGAATAAAAGACATTTAAGCTGCTTGCCAAATCGGGAACAAATGTATTAATAATATTCATACTAACACTTAAATAAAAAGAAATATTTAATAATTGCGAAATATTTATTAAATAATCATTAATTTAATTTATTTTTGAAGATTAATAATTGAGCATTCATAAATGAGTAAAACATACTTACTACTAGGAGGAAACATTGGTGACACCAAAGCTATTTTTGAAGAAACTCTTCAAAGTATAGCTGAATTGTGTGGTAAAATTACACAGAAGTCGGGGGTATATATGTCGGAAGCCTGGGGTTTTGAAACTGAAAATATTTTTTTAAACCAAGTTATATTATTAGAAACTGAACTTAATCCTGAACATTTATTAAGTATATTACTCAGCATCGAACAGCAAATGGGGAGGGAAAGAAATGAGGAAGCAGCTTATGTGTCGCGCGTAATTGATATTGATATTCTTTTTTATGATTCATTAATTATAAAAAAAGATAAACTTACAATACCTCATCCTTTGCTACATAAAAGAAGGTTTACGCTGCAACCTTTGGTGGAGATAGCACCTGATTATATGCATCCGGTATTGCTTAAAAGTATTAAAGAATTGCTGGATGAATGCGAAGATAATTTAAGTGTGAAACGTGCCGACTAAATAAAAATAAAACGAATGAACAACTACAGCTATATAGTTATTGAAGGGAACATTGGGGTTGGTAAAACTTCGCTGGCTACACTAATATCACAAGAATATGATGCGAAACTAATATTAGAACAATTTGAAGATAATTCGTTTCTTCCTAAGTTTTATATCGACCCTGATAAGTACGCTTTTCCTTTAGAACTTTCTTTTTTGGCAGAACGTTATCAGCAGCTAAAGGAAAATGTAATCGAAAGAGATATGTTTAAAAGTTTTGTTATCGCCGATTACTTTATTGATAAATCTTTAATATTTGCACAAAAGAATTTACCTGAAAGCGAATATGCGCTCTATTCAAAGTTGTTTCACATTATGAATTCATCTTTGCCAAAACCAGATTTGCTGGTGTATTTATATGTTAGTTATGATAGGTTGAAAAGTAATATTAAGCATAGAGGAAGGTCGTATGAGCAGGACATTAAGCAGGAGTATCTTGAGAAAATACAGGAAGGATATTTTGAGCATCTCAAGCAAATAAGTGATACCCGAATCTTAATTATAGATATTAATACAATGGATTTTGTAAATAATAAAAGTGATTATCATAAAATGACTGAAATCTTAAGTAAAGAGTACGAAATAGGCATACACCGCATCGTTTTATAAGAGGTAAATTTGTATTATAACAAAGGTTTCTTTTTCTGTAAGTCTTTTAAATAAGATAGCTTCAAATTTTTTTTATCTAAATAAAAATAAGGTAAAACCAATTTACGAATTCAGGTTGATGCTTTAAAAAGTATTTATTATTTTATAAAAAGTATGTCTTTTTTAGAGGTAAAAAATAGGAGAATTCAAAAAAAGTGTGCCATTGTGCGATCACACAATAGGTGAATTCAAAAAAAGTGTGCCATTGTACGATCACACAATTGGTGAATTCTAAAAAAGTTTGCCATTGTACGATCACACAATTGGTGAATTCTAAAAAAGTGTGGCATTGTACGATCACACAATTGGTGAATTCTAAAAAAGTGTGGCATTGCGCGATCACACAATTGGTGAATTCTAAAAAAGTGTGGCATTGTGCGACCACAAAATAGATGAATTATAAAAAAGTGTACATAAATTACTTGTAATTTGTATCGACTTTTTTAAAAGTATGCACTTATTATATGAAAAAATATAAAATAAAAACATTAAACTTAGATAAATCAAATGCTTTTTTATCCAAATTAAAAAATAAGTAAAAGTAATTATTGGCTAAGCTTCTTCTCGCCCATCCACTCGAAAGTTATGGTAAAATACTTGATGCTCGAAAGCGTCAAAGCACAACCTATGGCTATGTAAAGCACCGATAAATATTGTTTGGGGATGGGCGAATGACGCAAAGCGATGCCCGTGCCCATCATAAGCACAATCATAAGCAAACTTTTGAGGGTGATGAATGCAAAAAGCCACTGTTTCTCGCCATTAGCTTCTATTCTATTTATATTTTTTTGCGCAAAGCGAGATAAAACGAAATAATGTTTGAAAATACCGATTGCCAAGCCTAACGAAATGATGAGCCAGGTGTAAGAACCGTCGTAAACTTTGAGCCAACGGTATGCAAAACTGTTAAGTAAGATGCCTACGCCTACCCACATAAGGCCAGATAATAAAATTAAATAATGTTTATCTACAAAAGGTTTTCTATTTGTTTTTTTTGTATCCATTGTATGTTATCAGAGCTAAATCGATGTATATTTTCTATAAAATTAACATCAATAACAGCTAAAACGCAAGATAGTTTGGGGATTTATGCAAGCACCGCTTCTATTTTATCTAGAAGAACTTTGGCTAGTTTGTATTTCGACTCTACTGTCCAGCCCGCTATGTGAGGAGTAAGTACCACATTGTCGGCTTTTATTAAATACTGAAAAGAATCGGGCAAAGTATTTGCATCTATTTCTTCAAAACTGAACTTTTCGTACTCCAAAACATCCAGACAAGCACCTTTTACCTTGCCTGATTGCAATGCCTTAACCAAAGAATCGGTATTAACAACCTTTCCTCTGGCGGTATTTATAACATAAATATTATTTTTAAAACTATTAATAAAAGCATCATTAAACATATACTTAGTTTCATCCGTCAAAGGAACGTGAAAGCTTAAAATATCTGCAGTTTCGAAGATAGTTTCCAACGAAACTTCCTTTGCGAAAGCATCCGAATAATTAGTTTTATATTTATCGTAAGTAATTACATTTGCATCAAAGCCGCTCAATCTCTTTGCAAAAGAACCACCCATATTTCCATAACCTATAATACCAATAGTCTTGCCCTTAATCTCAAGTCCGCGATTTCGTTCCCGTTCCCAAACCCCTCTTCTAACATCAGTGTCGGCACGTTTCAAATTATTAAACAAAGTCAAAAGCATTCCCACAGCGTGCTCACCTACAGCATCCCGATTTCCTTCCGGAGAATTAAGACAGCTGATACCTATGCTTTCGGCGTAATCAACATCTATACTCTCCATACCTGCACCCACCCTGCCAATAAATTTTAAGTTGGTGGCTTTATCAAGAATAGTTTTGTCCAGCATAATCCCACTACGAATCAACACACCCACATATTCGTGGATGATATTTTCGTATTGTTCGCGTTTAAAAGTAGGGAAGTAATCGCACTGATACCCAAGAGCAGTTAGGCCGTGCAAAAGAAGCTCGTGGGTATCGTCGATAAAAAGGATTTTTCCTTTCATATTTTATTTTAAAAGCTGATGATTTTTTTTAATAATGCCTTTTACCATATCTTTAAGAATATCACCTGTCGACATAATCATATCACCATTAGTTGGGAAAGGGATAAATTGCGAATGCAACTTCTTTTTCGATTCAGGTTTTAAAATACTCATATCGCCATGTGCATTTGCAAAAACATTGCTAAAATAAAACTCTGCTCTTACAGGTTCTGTTTTTATCATCTGCTTGTTTTGGTTTTCCCAAAAGTCGACTGTGCCAGCAATAATACAAGATTTGGACTGACGAACTTCGGTAACTTTACAAGTATGGGTAACATAATTAGGGATCTTAATATCGTTGCCATTTGCATCCTTCATTACATTTCCATTGGCATCAAGTTTGAACTTTGTTCCTTCTTGTACTTCTTTTGTTTCTGTAAAATGACTGTCATGTTGAGATTCTGGAGAGATATCAATAACTTTTATGTTAACAATAATTGAATAATCATAGAAAAAGTTATCCAATGGCTGCGTGTGGAAGATGGTCCACTTTTCGTTTAGATTAGCCAGACTTGTTTTTAGTAAGTCTTTTTCGAACTGAACAGGAAGGATAGATTCGGAGTTGTTCATTATCTTAAACAAAACATAATCTACACCCAAATCATAGGCTTTATTTATTTGCGCATCCACGTCTCTATAATTAGGGAAAAAAGATTTCACCTTTTGTAGCTCATCATAAGCCTGACGGGCACTATATTTATCGCCCTTTTCAATTAAAGTTTGTGCATGTACGTAATAATATTCCGAAGCCTTCGTTTTGGCTTCTACTATTTCGTTGCTATAATTAACATAAGTATATCCAATTGATGTTAATAAGAAAGGTTGCAATCTTGAAACTACTTCCTGACGTTTACTCATATTATTATAACAAGCAAAAATATTATCCCATCTATCAGGCTGACCAGATAGCTGAAGTTGTTCTATTTTCTCTTTGTCTTTTTGATTGGCTATTTTGTATGCTTGTGATAAAACACCAAGCTCCTTAGCATTCCTTGGGTCGTTAATTAGTTTAGATGTTGATTTATTTATCGCATTATCATATTGTCCTCTTTGCAACATCTTAGTAGATGATGTGCATGATGCTAAAAAGATTGTAGCAATTAAAATGTATAGTATTTTCCTCATATAATTTTTTTTTATGTGTTAACAAAAGACGTACCAAAATTACTCTTATTTCTTAAATAAAAATAAAAAAGATTGATAAAAACAATAAAGTTGTAATTTTGTCGATTGATAATACAAACAAAAGATATGTGGAATCTGCTGGTTAGATTTATTCTAAGAAAAAGAGTTTGGAATATTATAGCAATAATATTGCTTACAATATTTATGGGTTATCATGCCTCCAATATACAATTGTCTTATGAGATGGCTAGGATGTTGCCTGCTTCAGATACAGTTAGCATAGATTATGATAACTTTAAGAAACAGTTTGGCGAAGATGGCAGCGTAATGTTTGTTGGGGTTAGTGATGCAAAGCTTTTCGAGTTATCAAAGTTCAATGCATGGTACGATCTTTCTTATAGTATTAAAGAAACCGAAGGTGTGGAAGAAGTTCTTTCGCTTTGCAAACTCTTTACATTATCAAAGAATGACTCCTTAAGCAAATTCGATTTCATTCCTATTTCTAAATTCAAACCCCGCACACAAGATGAGGTCGATAGTATAAAGAAAAAGATATATTCCCTACCTTTTTATGATGGATTAATTATTAATAAGAGTACAAATGCTACCCTTATGATGATTACTCTAGATAAAAAGAAACTTAACACCAAAAGCAGGGTAAAACTTATAAAAGAAATTCATGAAAAGGTAGAACAATTCAGCAAAAAGAACAATATAGAAGTGCATTATTCGGGCTTGCCATACATCCGTACGATGATTTCTAAAAAGATTCAGGATGAATTAAAGTTCTTTATGTTACTCTCGATGTTGATTGCTTCCATTGCTTTGTTTGCCTTCTTTAGGTCGTATAAAGCTGTATTGTTTCCAATGATTATTGTAGTTATTTGTGTGGTATGGGCTACTGGTATCATTGTTTTATTAGGTTATAAAATAACTATTCTTACAGGTATAATCCCTCCGCTTACAGTAATTATTGCTGTTGAAAACTGTATTTTCCTTTTAAATAAATATCATTTCGAATACAAACTACATGGCAACAAAATAAAGGCATTGTCAAGAGCTGTTCAGCGTATCGGGCTGGCTAACCTATTGACTAATGCTGCAACTGCTGCAGGTTTTGCGGCTTTCACCGTTACCGGAAACAAATTGTTGGTAGAGTTTGGTATTGTAGCATCGCTAACCATACTTCTTATTTATATATTCACCATAATATTAATTCCTATTATCTTTAGTTATCTTTCGCCACCAAGTATTAAGAATGTAGAGCATCTGGATAATAAAATAATTGGAAGAATAATAGCACGTATCGAACACATTGTTCTTAACAAAAGAAATTGGGTATATGTGGCTTTGGTGGTAGCTATAGTTGTGGGTGTGTTTGGTGTTACCAAGTTAAGGACTACCGGAAACATTGTGGACGATATTCCTAAAAGAGACCCAATGTATGTGGACCTTTTGTTCTTTGAGAAGAATTTTAAAGGCATAATGCCTTTCGAGATTTCTATTGACACCAAAAAGGATAAAGGTGTGATGCGAATGCCTTTTATTCGTAAAATTGATCAATTGCAGAAGGTAGTTTCGGAATATCCTGAGTTATCCAAACCTGTTTCGGTGGCCGAAGTTGTGAAGTTTGCCAAACAGGCTTTCTACAATGGCGACCCCGAGTTTTATAGTATTCCCGATAATAGTGAGCTTGCTTTTATGGCTGATTACATTCCTAAAGTTAATAATAAAAAGAAAACTATTCTTAATAACTTTGTGGATACTGCTATGCGCAAAACCCGTGTAAGTATACAGATGGCGAATATAAGTACTATCGAGATTCATAAACTAAGAGATAATATCCGACCAAGAATAGATTCGATATTCGACCCTGCCAAGTATGATGTAAAGATTACAGGAAGCAGTGTAGTGTTTTTGGAAGGCACACGATACCTTACAGGAAATTTAATCGAAAGTCTTATACTGGCTGTTATTATTATTGCATTACTGATGGCTTTTCTGTTCAGTTCGTTGCGTATGATAATTCTTTCGCTTATTCCAAATCTAGTTCCGCAGCTCTTAACAGCAGCTATGATGGGTTATTTTGATATTACTATAAAACCTTCTACTATTTTAATATTTAGTATCGCTTTGGGTATTTCGATGGATAATACCATACAATACTTATCGCGATACCGGCTCGAACTTCGCAAAAGCAAGGGCAATATAAAGGAATCAGTTATTTTTGCACTTGGCGAAACAGGTTATAGTATGGTTTATTCCTCTATAGTACTGTTTCTGGGTTTCTCTATCTTCAGCTTATCTACTTTTGGAGGCACGCAGGCGATGGGGTTTCTGGTTTCGTTTACACTTCTTACAGGTATGTTTACAAATTTGTTGATTCTTCCTTCGTTGCTACTTACGTTGGATAAATTTTCAACATCCAGAAGGTTTAAGAAACCATTTGTTGAGCTCAATATTATTAAGGAAGAAAGCAGCAATACAGAAATTAAGTAATCTTATTTATTTGTAGTAAGGAATATTCCTATACAATTTAAGGATTTTCCTTATAGGACAGGAGCGACAAATGATATACTTTTGCAACATTAATAAAGTTTAGTTTAAAATAATGTTTGAGGGCTCCACTTACCAAAGTGGAGTCTTTTTTTTACCTCACTACTAAGCCATTCCTATTTCATTTAGTTTTATTTGCATTTAAATATAAGTGTTTTTTTTGAATCATTTAATTTTATCAATACCTAATTTCTTTATCTTTTTTATAAAATAAATCCCCTTTTTAAAATAAAATAATGGTATGAATTTGATTAGAAAATTTAATGAAGACTCTGTAAAATTATCTAAAAGAGAATTTGGAACAAAATATATATTAGCAATTTTTATAATTGTATTCTCCTGGATGTCAATTTATCTTTTGTCTAATATATTATCAACTAAAGAAAATCTTACTCATATTAAATGTACAATAAAGCGTAATAGAATTTATGAAAATTTAAATTATAGGAAAAATGGAACAACTTATATAACTAAAGATTTACAATTATTAATCCATGAAAACAATAATTCATATAATATTAAATCAAAGTATGATTTTTCAAAAGTATATAACACACTAAAGATTGGAGATACAATAGATATTTATACAGAAAGTTCGTTAAGTTATTTTATTTTCCCAATTGATAGATATGAAGTATTTGAAGTAGATAAAAATGGTGAAATACTATTTGATTTCAAACAAATAAAAAATATGAGTTTAATGTTCTTAGCATTTTTTGGGGGTTTAGCAGTTTTTTCTATTATTATTCGTAGATACACCTTAAATAAATTAAGAAAACCTACCAATCGTGAAATAGAAGGCTTATTAAAGTAACTAAAGGCTTAAAATAAATTTATTTCAACTTTAAATAAAATAATACCCTATCGAATAAGATATCTTCTTTAACTTAATATATCTATTTTCGATTTGAATATATTGATTGTCCAGCGCAATATATTAAATTATTTATTTCATTTCTGAAATATAATTATTCATTTCTTCTTTTATTTAATGCATTTCTGGAATATATTATTTCATAATCATAATTTATTATTCCATATCTGGAAATTAAGATATCATTTATGGAATTATTTATCCCATTATCTAAAATTAATAATACATTTCTGATATTTAATATTTCATTTCTCAAATATAATATTCTATTTCTAATAAGAAATGAGATATTAATTTTAAGAAATACGATAAATATTTGTATTTACATGATTTTTATTTATAATAATGGCATTTATAAAACAGATTATCAATACTTATATTTTTATTTCATGATAAAAATTTAAGTAAATATTAATTCTTTTTTTAATAATAACTAAAACGATTCAAATGATGTGAATTATAAGTACATTTGTAGCGTTTAATAAAGCAAATATTAGCATTATTACATTTACAATTATCAATAATTATTAATTTAATAAACTTACATTGAAAGAAACTGAAGCTGTATATTACCATATGTTTAGGATGGTAAGTAGAATTATGCATAAAAACAAAAATATATGGATAAGCAATCAAATTATTGTTGACAGTGTCGCATTTTTAGATGATGCAATTAAAGATATTGAGGATGCAGATTACAAATTAATGAATACAACTAAAACAATTACTTTTACTAAAAAGGATTTGCGACAATCAATTGCCGAATTAGCTTTTCAGATTAAGGATAACATGCGATTATATTATCGTTCGATCAAGAATATTGAACAAATGCAGTTGCTTACCTATCCAATATCAAAATTAAACAAAATGACTGATAGTGATTTTTATCAGGAGGCTACAACTATTAGTGATAAATCGCTTTTGTTGGTCGACGAGCTATTGGTATACGGAATTACCATAGAAATGATTACAAAACTAAAAGATGATATCGTAAAAATAAAAACATTTAAACCCGAAAGAGATTTGCTATCGCAAACAAATGCAAATCTCATAAAGATGATTCCTGAAAAAATAGATGAATGTCGATTAATGCTCCGAAATACCATGGACACCCTTGTTCGTAACTATAAAACAACAAATAGTTCATTTATTATTGCGTATAATAATTCACGTGTTTATCAAAAACGTACTGGTTCGCATAAACATTACACATCGGTTTTTAAAGGGAGAACGACACAAACAAACAAGACAACAGCACTTTCTGGAGTAACTGTAATTGTAGGAAAGAAAAAGAAAACAACTATTACAGATATTGATGGAAATTTTAATGATAAAATATATACCAAAGATGCCGATTACATTACCTTTATGCATCCCGATTTTGAAACTCAAATAATTGCAATAAAACTAATAAATCCCGAAAAACATAAGAAAGCAACCTATACTATAAATGCAGTGATGGTAAAGAAAATCCAAAATGAGGATTTAAAAAGTAAAAGTTGATAATTGGATTGGGAAAA
>CAYRBL010000032.1:0-15384 GCA_964422385.1 uncultured Bacteroides sp. | reverse complement strand
TATATTTTTCAGTTTGCAAAGATACAAAAGAAAAACACCTTCTCAAAATGAAGCGTATTTATAATCGTAAATTAAAATCTATTCAATTGATGTGGTATCAATAACAGAGCCAATGAGTGTGTCGTTAGGTAGCGGCTTATCGAAATTTAAGTTCTCCGCATGAAGATCGATTATCCATTTATTTTCTTTTTTTATCAAATTAATAATTTGATTTTCTTCTGCCAATTCAGCTATTCCTGTAATACTATATTTGCATTCGGCATTATTGCCATCAATTTTAGTTTCTACAATTTCTATTTTTAATTTATCCATTTGTGATTTTATATCTTTTAAAATATAAACATCTATAAGTTTTCTAAAGTCTACATATCCGTATGATTCTTTAGTACAAAATGTTTTTGCCGAATCATAATGCATCGTATAAAGTTGGGTTAAGAACCCTTTTGCAACTTTCTCAGCATTTCTTTTTTCGCCACACGAAAACAAGAAAGTACTGATAAGTATAAGCAGGAATAGATTAGCAAACTTTTTCATAATATTATTTTTGTTTATTAAAATTAAATACAAAAGTATGTATTTTTTGTTAATAAAAGAGGAATAAATAAATATTTCTATTATAATTATACTAATGCTGCTAAATAATTTTATAAAAGAATTAAAAATCGAGTTAGAAAATACCCTACCGGGCTATGATGCACACTTGGAGATGATGCCAGAGTCGAGGATACGTGCAATGCATACGATAAAGAACTATGATAATGCCCGGAAAAGTGGTGTGTTGATTTTGTTTTATCCTGATAATAAATCCATAAAAACTGTATTTATTTTGCGTCCCGAATATGATGGGGTGCATAGTTCGCAAGTTGCTTTTCCAGGTGGAAAGTTTGAAGAAAAAGATATAGATATTGTCAATACTGCGCTCCGTGAAGCCAATGAAGAGGTAGGTATTGTGGTTTCGGATGTTGAAATTATTGGGAAATTAAGTGAAATATATATTCCTCCAAGCAATTTTTTGGTACAACCGGTTATTGGTTTTGCTACTCAAAAGCCCATATTTAAAAAGGATACTAAAGAGGTGGCCGAAATAATAGAAGTGGATATTGCGCAATTATTGGATGCATCTAATAAAACGATGAGAGAAATAATATTATCAAATAATCTAAAAATAAAAGCCCCATGTTATTTGATAAATGAACAAATAATATGGGGCGCTACCGCTATGATAGTAAGCGAACTTATCGTTATCTTAAAAAAGATTTATTCTACTACTTTTATTTCGTAAGTTATTTCAGCAGCTTTTGCCAACATTGCACTCACTCCACAATATCTGGTTTGAGATAAATCTATTGCTTTTTTTATTTTATCAAGGTCGAGTTCAGCTCCTTTAAATTGATAAATAATATGAATCTTGTGATAATACATCGGATGTTCGGTGGTTAATTCTCCATCCACAGCAATTTTAAAATCATCATATTTCACTTGCATCTTTTTTAATAATGCCACAACATCCATCCCTGTGCATCCGGCAAGCGCAGTTAAAATTAAAGGCTTTGGACGAGGACCCAGATCGTTTCCATTATTTTCTGCAGAAGCATCCAACATTATTTTATGTCCGTTAACATCGGCTTCGAAAGCCATGTTTTCTTTCCAGTTTATTTCAATATTATGGTTCATGTTTTTTATTTTAAGATTAAATTATATGAAATTATTTTAGATAAAAGTGCTATTCTTGTTAGCTTGATAAATAGAACAGCTAATTTTAAATATTGTTAATTTAGTTGTGTGATGAATTTTATAATTAATATTAGTTGTATCTTTGTAGCTTCAAATTTTGATTCATCAAATAAAAACAATGATAACAATAAGTGTTATACTAGGTATTATAGTTGCTTATTTATTAGGTTCAATAGCTACATCTGTTTGGATTGGCAGAGCGTTTTATAATGTTGATGTACGCACACAAGGGAGCGGTAATGCTGGGGCTACTAATACAATACGAGTACTTGGAACCAAACCGGGGATTATCGTTTTAGTTATTGATGCTTTCAAAGGCTGGCTGGCTGTTACTTTAGGCAATTTTTTTGTTCCAGATTTTTATTCGGATGTTCAAATAAATAATTATCTAATTATAGTTGCACTTGCCGCAGTTTTAGGACATATCTTCCCAATTTATGTAGGTTTCAAAGGTGGCAAAGGAGTGGCTACAATTGTTGGTGTAATTATTGCATTATTTCCTACTTTGTTGTTCTTAATAAGCCTTGGGATATTCATTACAGTATTTTTACTCTCAGGTTACGTTTCTTTATCTTCGATAACTACTGCAGTTTTCGTTCCTATTATAGTTATATTCTTATTGCACCGACAACATGATGCATTGATTATAATTGCAATTTTAATTGGCGTTTTCATCCCATTAACTCATAAAAAGAATATCATCAGGCTGCTTCATGGCACCGAAAACAAGTTTAAATTAGGTAGAAAAAAGGAATAAGAGCATTCTTTCTTTATTTAAAATTCTTCATATTATATTTTTTAAACTAAATTAATTTAAACATTAAGTTTAAAAAGGCTTTTATTTTATGAAAGTCAATCTTTAAATTGTTTTTATTATTTTGTATTTATCTCTAAAATTAATAAAAACACTATTAATCCAATAATAAATCGTATCTTTGCAAAAAATCTCTTTCGACCATCTCCCTCAAAAAATACAATCAGGTTTTGGATCATTAGAACAATTACATTAAAAATAAATATGCCATTTCAATCATTAAACATTATCGAACCTATTCTTAGGTCAATCAAACAAGAAGGTTACGAAATACCAACACCTATTCAGAAGCAGGCTATACCAATCGTATTACAGGGTATAGATTTATTGGGTTGCGCTCAAACAGGTACAGGGAAAACAGCAGCATTTGCGATACCTATCATACAATTGCTGGAAACCACTAAAACATATGAGAAGAAAAGAAAAATTAGAAGTCTGATCATTACCCCCACTCGCGAACTTGCGATACAGATAAACGAAAGTTTTGAAACCTATGGAAGATTTACTTCCCTTACAAGTACTGTTATTTTCGGTGGCGTTAATCAGAATCCACAAACACAAGCTTTGCAAAAAGGAGTGGATATTTTGGTAGCTACCCCTGGAAGACTACTAGATTTGATGAACCAAGGTTTCATCAGTCTTCATGATCTTGAAATATTCGTTCTTGACGAAGCTGATTGTATGCTCGACATGGGCTTTGTTCATGACGTTAAAAAGATAATAGCTGCCTTACCCAAGAAACGCCAGTCATTGTTTTTCTCAGCAACTATGCCTGTAGAAATAACTAAACTCGCTAATTCTATACTTCATCAGCCTTCGAAGGTAGAAATTACTCCTTCGGCTACTCCAGTTGAAATTATTAAGCAGTTAGTTTATTTTGTTGATAACGGAAATAAAAATGCTTTATTAATAAATGTTCTTACTGATAATGATATTAAAACTGCCTTAGTTTTTACCCGTACTAAGCACGGCGCTAATAAGGTTGTGAAGATATTAGAAAAACATAACATAACAGCAGAGGCAATTCATGGTAATAAATCTCAGGTTGCGCGTCAACGAGCTTTGGCAAACTTTAAAGATAAAACCACCCGTATTTTGGTTGCAACAGATATTGCTGCACGCGGTATCGATATTGATGACATGGAATTTGTAATCAATTACGAAATGCCAAATGTTCCTGAAACCTATGTGCATCGTATTGGAAGAACTGGAAGAGCAGGTGCCAAAGGTACAGCTTTCTCTTTTTGCGATGCAATTGAAAAGGCATATTTAAGAGACATCGAAAAACTTATTGGCAAAAGGATTCCTGAAGAAACGAATCATCCTTTTCCTTTAATTGATCACAATCCTCCTAAGCCGGTTACTCGTCAGCAACGTCCAAATGGCAGTCGTTCGAATACAAATAATACAAATTCACCTTCGGATGTTAATAGCAATAAACAAAAATGGTACGGAAAATTTGAAAAGAACAGGAGATAAGCTCTCCCATTTTATTATAAAAAGAAAAGGTCAGGTAAATTATATTACCTGACCTTTTTTTATAAATAAAAATACTCTTACTATTATTTAGAAGACTTAAAATTGAAGATTATTCTGCCTTCCTGAAGTTCGTTTGCTGTATTGTCTGCATTATATTGTGTTTTTAAAGCTGTATTTATTGCAATGTTTTTTAAAGTTTCGCTTACAATTGTGGAGCCATTTCCTTCGGTTGCTCTTACAACTTTCCCACTTTTATCAACCCAGATTCTAATAATTATCTTTCCATTAATATTAGATTTATAATTCAAAGCAGGCATTTCAATTAATGTTCTGCCTTTTAAACTTACGTTTCCTTCTGTTTCGGTGCCGTCATAAACTCCTATTTTATTCTTATTAGGATCGCCTTTTACAATTCCATCAGTTGTGTTGTTTGTATTGTTTGAAGTCTTAATAGTACTTTTATCAAATAAAGATTTAGGATTAATAAAAACCTTTTCTGTATTTAAAGTGGTGATATTACTATTAACTATATTCTCGCTCAAAAAAGATTCGCTGCTTTGTTGCGTTGTTGAATGATTCGAATTATTAAAATTAGTAAAGGCTGTTGGAGTGCCCGCTGTGTTTACATCACATCCAAAACCGTCACCTTTTATAACTTTATTTGTATTTAATTCTAAAAATAAAGTGTCACTATTTTGAATTGTTTGCGCCCACGATGAAACAGGTGTTTTAAGAACGCTTTGCCATAGTATAAAAACAAGTAATAAATGTAGCGCTAATGTTGCTGCCAAAACAGTGAACTTGCGTTTGTAATTATTCGTGTTTGTTTCCATTATTGATGCTTTTTATTTTTATTTATAACATACAAAATACTAATACGAACATCCTACAAATATTGTTCCAGTTTTAATTCTTTCGATCTGGGAAGGTTTTTATGTTTGGATTGCTTTATTCAACAATTATTTTCTTGCATTCAAAAGTGTTCTTACCAAAAATCTTAATAAAATAAATTCCTTTGCTAAACTTGCTGACGTCGATGGTTGTTTTTTCTTTTGCTTTTTTATTCAATAATGTGCTTCCATTCATCGAATAAAAAGAAATATCAGCATCAAAAGGAAGATTATCTATATAAAGAATGTCCTTTGCGGGATTGGGATAGCAATTTATCTTATGTTCAACTTTATTTTCTTCGTCGATGCCAGCGAGGATTGTATTGAATTTGGAAACGCCGTTCCAGGTGCCAAACCACATTATTCCATTCTTATCAGCGTAAACAGATTTAACAAAATCGTCGGCTAAGCCATCGGAATGGAAGTAATTTTTAAAACTAATACCATTATATTTGCTCACTCCTGCCATTGTGGCGAACCATTTATTGTTTGCAGAATCCACCGCAATTGCATTTACATAGTTGTTGGCAAGTCCATCGATGGTATCTAGAGTTGTCCAATTGGCACCATCAAATTTTAAGATTCCTCCGCTATATCCAAACCAAATTGTCCCTTGATGGTCGGCTGCAATTGCATTAATATTATTGTAAGTGTTCCCATTTATGAGCGGAAAAGTGGTAAAAGTGGTATCGTGAAGTTTGCAAATACCGTTGCTGGTGCCAAACCATTTATTGTTTTGCCCATCGATGCACATTGCGTATACCACATCGCCCAACAGCCCGTTAGTGCTGGTGTAATTGGTAAATACGCTGCCATTATATTTTGAAACGCCAGCCATAGTTGCAAACCAAACATTGCCCTGATGGTCGTTGAAAATCGCAATTACACGCTTATCGATGATGCCGTTAGCAGTGGTAATCGAACTCCAGTTGCTACCGTCAAATTTACTCAAGCCGCCGTTGCCGAGGTTATCAATCATACCAAACCACATATTATTATTGGTGTCTTTGGCTATTGTGCGGATGAAATTATTGGCCAAACCATTAGAAATTGTATAGGTATTCCAACTGCTGCCCGTAAATTTAGAGACGCCTGCATTGTTGCTGCCAAACCATTTATTGCCTTGGTTATCTATGCCAATTGCGGTGGTGTAATTGATTATTAAGCCCGAATTGGTGGCGTTGTAGGTAGTCCAGATTTGAGCAAAAGAGATGTTATTTATTACTAAAAAAAGGATTATTAACCTTACTCCAATCTTTTTCTTTATAGAAAAGGAGAAAAAGTTACTATTTTTTTTGTTTTCATTCATAATTCATAACTCATAATTTATAATTTCATTCTAAAAGTTATAATAAAACCCAAAAATAAAGTCCAAGCCATCGCCTTTAGGCATATAAAAAGGGGACGTTTGCATAGGATAATGGTTGCCGTTTGTAGTTTTAAAGTTGTGGTCTACTACATAATATTTAACTTCGATGGAAGTGATCAAATTGTCGTTTAAATTCTGCTCCCAATTCAGACTGCCGTGAAATCCTGTTTTATTTTCGTATTTAAAAACTTCTTTAAACCCATTTTGTATCTTTTCGCTGCTGATTGCAAGCTCGTTTCCCCAGTAATAATCTATACCGGCACCCAGTTTTACTCTGTTTTTATCGCCTCCTTTTATTGATATAATAAATGCAGGTGTAAAAGTGATGAAATTTCTAAAAAAAGTAACGGTTGCATTGTCTAAATAGGGGATCAAAGAGCTACTTTGCTGGTTAAATTCAAATGAAATGTCGAATTGTTTGTCCATTTCGTAGCCATATTTCAGTCCCCACCTCATTCCGCCTCCAAAACTAATTTTAGATTCGGTGCCATTGCTGGTGCTGAACATCGCGATGTTGGAAAAACCTGGTCCAAATCCAAAATTGAGGCCAATTCTGTTGTGTGGGCGAAAGTATGGGTTTCGTATTCTTTCCATTTTTCGCATATTTCCACTAGCAATATATTTCTCGGCCATTGTGCTATCTACTTTTATTAGTTCTGGTGTAGAGCTCCATAGGCCGACGTGGAGAATTAATTGTATGTAATAAGTTTTGCCTGCCTGTGGGGTAAATAATATTTGTGTTGTCATCGAACGGTCGATTGAAAAGGCAAATTTCCTTGGTGTGCAATTAAAAACAAAGTAGGAGTTGTTTTTAAGACTAGTTATTAAGGTATCGTTGGCATATATTTTAAACGAAGTGAGTAGTTCGTTCATATTACGCTCTCTATAAAATATAATTTTACAGGAATCAGCGTCGGTGCCGAATGATTTTAGGCTAAATGTGCTTAAAATTACGATAAGGTAAACATACTTTTTCATAGTGTAATAGCTTTATTTATTCAATACAAAAGTACTTTTTTTATTAATATTAACTACGCTTTTTATACTTTTTATTTTTTTAATTTTTTTGGTGTTAATTTTTTTAAGAATAATTGTTTTTATATTCAAAAATAGGATATAAAAACAAGCATTAACTATTCACAAACTATCATTATTTAAACATATTGTAAGATCTGTATTAATACAGATGTAATGTATGATTATGCAATTAATAAATTGTATTTTTTTTATTTTGATGTCACTTTGGTTACTGATTATTTTTTTACCGATAAGCGGCTAAGTAGAGAGCTGAAGTAGCTAAGTAAATAGTTGGAGTTGCTAGGATGATAGAAGGAGCTGCTAGAACGATGGCTGGAGCTGCTAGAACGATAGCTGGAGCTGCTAGAACGATAGCTGGAGCTGCTAGAATGCCCCTTAAAGTGTTGAACACAACTTTATAAGCAGCTAAATAGACTTTTTCATTAGCTAAATAAACTTTTGCAGCATTGAAATAAACTTTTACACCATTTGAAGAGTTTTTGGCATAAAAATGATAGATTTTAGGAACGAAATTAAGGAAAAATGCAGCTAATTTTTCAATATTTTGATGTTTTATTTTATAAAATTTTATGCAATTATTCTTATGAAAAGAAGAAAAATAAATTTTGATAAAGAAAATTGAAATAAAAATAATAAACATTTAAAAAGTATAGCCAATTCTTATGTTTAAGGGCATATCTATTGTCCAGTATTTACCTTCTTTATTGGTAATATAAAAAGCATTTAAGTCGATGGGCAATTCCATAAAGTCATTAGGTCTACGCCTGTCGAAATGGCTTACATCTTTATACCTCAACCCAAATCCTACATAAAAGTCGATAGCAAATCTGTTCTTGATGTATTGATATCCCCACTTAATGTTGATACTAAAAGTCTGCTTGTTTATCCCGAAAGTATCCAAATAACTTGCTCGAGCCTGAGGATTATAAAAAGATTCCTGCGCTTCAAAGCTTGCAACCTCATAATATTTATTTTTAAGATATTTTACTTCTAAACTAATGTAAGGGCCGTAAGGGGCAGTGTTTTTGTAATAATATTTCTCTTCGAAAGCAGCCATAAAACCTTTTGTTTTATGATCGAAACCTTGAGCAGCCTCAATTAAATTGTTTGGCAAAAGATATGAACACACAATTTCTGATGAAAAATACTTACTTAATTTACGTTCGTATGAAAACTCAATACTTGAATTGGACAAACCAACAAGTTTAAGAGGTGTAAACTTTAAAATATTCTTAAATTTAGCATCGGCAGCGTCGAGTGGAATTATTGTTTTATAATCTATAGTATCCTTACTGTCAACATTAATATAAATTAGCTGCGGATAAGTATATCTGCGCGGATTGTTTTTATCTATCAAGAAGCCCGGCCATAATGCAGGGTACAAATTAAGCCAATAGAAAAAAGAATTCTTTGCTTTAACAATAGTAGTTTTAGTGATACTATCGGTGATAGTAGTTATAATCAGAGGATTTTTGCTTCGGTTAACAGCTAAATGATGATGATAAACATAGAAAAAAGTGGAGTCGTTATTTACATTAATTTTGGCAGGCTTATTAGTTTTTATTTCAATAGCTATATATTTTGAATTGAACAAGGAAGCACAAGAAGTGGCAATCAATGCTAAAAATAGGATTGTAAAAGTTCTTTTAATGCCGACAACATATTGTTTAGTAGCTCGAAACATATTTATATACATTGAATAATAAGCTTACAAAAGTAATTAATTTATTTAATAAAAGAAGACAATGAATAAATAGATAAAAATAATATTCAAATAAAAATAAAACAGAAAATAAATAAAATAATGAGCAACATAAAGAGCAGGATTACCATCAAATTAATGTTTTGTTAAATTTTAATTTTAATTTATTTTAGATAAAACAATTTTATTAAAAACTAGTTATACAAAGGACATCAACAAAAGAATATTTTTAAAAAAATTAATAATGAAATATAACGAATTAGGGAAAACGGGAGTATTAGTATCCGAATTGTGCTTAGGCGCAATGACTTTTGGAGGCAAAGGCTATTGGAAAGCAATAGGGCAGATGCCGCAGGAAGAAGTGAACGAATTGGTGAAAGTAGCCATCGACAAAGGGATAAATTTTATAGACACCGCCAACGCTTATTCCGAAGGATTGTCGGAAATTATGTTGGGCGAGGCATTGAAAACATTAGGAATCCCACGTCAGGAGATATTTATTGCAACAAAATTAAGAATACGAATGGGGCCTGGAGCCAATCAGATAGGATTGTCGCGCTTGCACATAGCCGATTCGGTAAACGACAGCTTGCAAAGACTAAACCTGTCACATATAGATTTACTGTACATACATGGAGTAGACCCCATTACGCCATTGGAAGAAACCATGCGCGGTTTGGAAGACGTGGTGCGTTCGGGCAAAGTAAGATATATAGGTATCAGCAACCACCCTGCTTGGATGGTGATGAAAGCCAATAGTTATGCAGAGAAAATGGGATGGACTAAGTTCGTTGCTTCACAAAATTTCTACAGCATCGGAGGTAGAGACATCGAGCGCGAAATAGTTCCCATGGCTCTTAGCGAAAACATAAGTATCATGCCATGGAGTCCTTTAGCTGGAGGATTTCTTTCAGGGAAATTTACAAGAGATAAAGAAATAGCTGGGAATAGTAGAAGAGATAATTTTGATTTTCCTCCGATAAATAAAGCAAAAGCTTACGATATTATAGATGAAATGGCAGCAATTGCAAAAAATCATCAGGTTTCGGTAGCTACTGTAGCCTTAAATTGGGTGTTGAAACAAGCAGCTGTTACAAGTACAATAATTGGTGCAAAAACGGTGGCACAATTGAACGAGAATATAGCGGCTGTTGATTTGGTATTAACGTCGGAAGATATGCAGAAGCTAAATGCCATAAGCGCATTAGCTCCTGAATATCCAGCCTGGATGGTGAACAGACAATTGCAAGGCAGATGGCCTGAATAATTGTATTAAGTTTGATTATTAAATAAAACAAAAGAGATGCAGGCAACTACATCTCTTTTGTTTTTTATAAGGATTCATTTAATTAAAGGAGCTATAAAATAATTGAATAAAGCTTAAACTAATTCTACTTCAAACACGCCTTCTTTGTCTATCGAAAGCAGTTTTACGTTGCAAACTTTATTTATAAGTTCGGGATTATGGGCAGTTTTTACACGGATATAATTATCGGTAAAACCATAAATGAAATGATTTTTAATGTCCGATTCGAACAATACCTTCTTTTGTTTACCTATGTTTTGCTGGTAAAAATCTTCTTTCTTCTTATCCGATAATACTTGAAGCTTTTTGCTTCTTTCTCGACGAATATGCACAGGAACTTTATCGTCCAATTTAACGGCAACCGTGTCAGGACGCTCCGAATACGTAAAAACATGCAAATAGGAAAGAGGCAGGCTATCGATAAATTGATAAGCTTCCATAAAATCCTCGTCGCTCTCGCCAGGAAAACCTGTAATTACGTCAGCGGCAATACAACAGTCAGGTAAAAGAGCCTTAATCTTATGAACTCTGTCGGCAAACAACTCTCTGTTGTACTTCCTTTTCATAAGTTTTAAAATCTTATTAGTTCCTGCCTGCAATGGAATATGAAAATGGGGAAGAAACTTATTAGAATTAATGGCAAAATCAATAATTTCGTTCGTCAAAAGATCAGGCTCAATAGATGAAATACGGTATCTCTCGATGCCCTCAACTTTGTCGAGCTCTTTTATTAAATCTAAGAAATTATTATCAGTATTTTTACCGTAATCACCAATATTTACACCTGTAAGAATAATTTCTTTTAGGCCTTTTGCAGCAATTTGCTCAGCAGATTTCACTAAGTTTTCGATACTGTCACTTCTGCTTCTGCCACGCGCAAAAGGAATGGCACAATAGGTACAAAAATAATCGCAACCATCCTGTATTTTAAGGAAAGAGCGAGTGCGGTCGTCGGAAGAAAAAGAAGGCACAAACTCATCGGTCTTGGCTATCTCTTTTACATCCGTCCACGAGCAACCTTTTACATGTACATGCTCCTGATCGGTAACATAATTTATAAGTTTATGCTTTTCGGTATTGCCAATTATAATATCTACACCATCAATTTGCGAAAGCTCGTCAGCTTTTAGCTGAGAAAAGCATCCAATTACAGCAACTTTAGCGTTTGGATTGCGATTAATGGCACTACGAATAGCGGTTTTGCATTTCTTTTCGGCAATAGAAGTTACGGTGCAAGTATTAATAACGTACACATCAGCATCCTCCTTGAAGTCCGCAATCTCGAAACCAACATCTGTAAATTGACGAGAAATCTGAGAAGTTTCTGCAAAGTTTAACTTGCATCCGAATGTCTGGAAAGCTACTTTTTTCACACTGTTTGATTAGTAAGAAGTACTTAGAGTGCCTAAAGTGAACTAAAGTGCCTAAAGTACTTAAATATTATTAGAGGAAATAAACAAAGAAACAGAAAATAAGTTGACATTAAATATAAACTTTATGCTATCGTTTGCAGCCTTCAAAATATTAAAAGCAAAATAATAAATAAAAATAATAAAATTTATCATAAGTTGAGTTTTTATTAATACATTTGTCAAATCAAAAAGGTGCATTTATTAGTTGAACTTTATCTTTAAAACATTAATAATTTGAAAAAAGAAATAAAACAAGTCAATACTATAAAAACAGTAGTAATTCTGGTCTTTTTAATACTTAATCAGACCCTATTAGCTCAAGTAAAGAGGGGTGATATGGAAGAAGGGCTTCTTGTTTTTCATAATTTATTCTACACAGGAATCAAAGATACTGTCGCTTGCTATCGCATTCCCACAATAGCCACAGCTCCTAATGGCGATCTGGTTGCGGTTATTGATGAAAGAGTTTCTAATTGTAATGATTTAAATGGGAACAAGAATATAAATATTGTTTCGAGAATAAGCAAGGATAATGGAAAAACATGGTCGGACGTTAAGACTGTTATTGATTTTCCTTACGGGAAATCTGCTTCCGATCCCTCCATAATTGTAGATAATATTACCAAAGAACTCTTTCTTTTTTATAATTATATGGATTATTCTTATGAAAAAGATGTATATTTTTTGCATGTAGTAAAAAGTAAAGACAACGGACAAACTTGGAGCGATCCTATTGATATTACCTCTCAAATAACAAAGCCTGAATGGCACAAAGAATGGAAATTTATGACTTCAGGAGCTGGTATACAAACCAAATCGGGGCAATTGTTGCATGTTATAGATCATGTTAAAAGAGGCGCTTATGTTTTTGGTAGCAACGACCATGGTAAAACCTGGTTTTTTATTGATACTCCTATCAATCCTGCTGATGAATCGAAGATTGTAGAACTAAATGATGGTTCGTGGATGCTTAATTCGAGAGTTAATAAGGCTGGAATTCGTTATGTACACATCTCAAAAGATAATGGTATTACTTGGCAATCAAAAGCAGACTCTAACCTAATTGACCCAGGTTGTAATGCTGGCTTTATTCGTTATACTTCGATAAAAAATGGCGATGATAAAAACAGATTGCTTCTTGCAAATATCAATTCTAAAAATAAAAGGCAGAATATTGTAGTTCGCATAAGCTACGACGAAGGCAAAACCTGGACAGAAGCTAAAACAATCTATTCGGGTAGTGCTGCTTACTCTTCAATAACCGTACTTAAAAATGGAGAAATAGGTTTGTTCTTCGAGAAAGATGATTATAAAGAAAATGTATTCGTTAGTTTTTCTTTAGAGTGGCTTACCGATGGGAAAGACAAGAATATTAAAACAAATAAATCTAAACATAAATAAAAAAGGGTACATTTTTTGATTGGATAGTGCAATAATATGTAAATATTTTATCATATAATAAACAATAATGTAAATTTATTCATCATTATACAACTTTTTAAAGTAATTTTGTGTCTATTATACAAACAATATCTTATGAAAACTTTATATAGAGTAATAATTTTAGTTTTATTTGTTCTTATTTATAAGATTTCAACTTCACAAGTGGTCATTAATGAGTATTCTTGTTCAAATGTAAACACAATACTTGATAACCATTCAAATTATGAAGATTGGATAGAACTTTATAATACAAGCGCAAGTACTGTTAACCTTTCAGGATATTATTTAACCGACGATCCTTTAAAACCTACCAAGTGGCAGTTTCCAGCGGGAATAAATATTGCTGCTAATGGTTACTTAACAATCTTTTGTTCTAACTTAAATGAAGTAGTAGGCACTTATATTCATACTAATTTCAAACTCACCCAAACAAAACCCGATAAAATTATATTCTCATTGCCTTCTGGAGTGTTAATTGAAAGTATTACACTTATTCCAACCTTAAAAAATCATTCAAGAGGAAGAACAACTGATGGTGCAAACACCTGGTCGTTATTTACTAGCCCTACCCCAGGAGCTACAAACATTAATGCAAAACAAAATTATGCCACAAAGCCGGTGTTTAGCAAAGCTGCAGGCTTTTATGGCGGAAGTTTCTTACTTAACATCACTTCTGCCGACCCAAATGTTACTATTTATTATACGATAAATGGTGGCGACCCTACTCAAAGTTCTCTTTTGTATTCAACGCCGATTAATGTTGATTCAACAATGGTTGTCCGCGCCAGAGCTTTTAGCAGTTCTGCCAATATTCCTGCCAGTTTTATCGAAAGTAATACCTATTTTATCAACCAAAACCAAACAATAGCTACTATTTCAGTGTTTGGCGATCAAGTAGGGATATTGTTAGGTGGTAATTCTATTAATGCAGAAGCTGGTTTGGAGTATTTTGACAGATCACACTTAATTAAGGCTGAAGCTACTGGCTTAACAAATAAACACGGTAACGATTCCTGGGCTTATGCGCAAAGAGGTTTCGATTTTGTGAGCAAAGACCAATATGGATATAACTATGCTTTGCTACATAAGTTATTTGACAGGAAAGACAGGGCTGAATTTCAACATATAATTGTTAAAGCAATTGCAAACGACAATTATCCTTTTGAGAATGGTAGTGCGCATATACGTGACCCCTATGTTCATACTCTTTCGTTGAGAGGTGGCTTACATTTAGACGTTAGAACTTACGAGCCTTGTGTTGTTTATGTGAATGGAAAATACTGGGGTGTTTATGATTTACGCGAAAAAGTTGATGATGCCGACTTTATTGATTATTATTACAATTCAGGGGAAAAGGATATCCAAATGCTTAAGACTTGGGGGAGTACTTGGAGTGAGTTTGGTGGCACTCAAGCTCAAACTGATTGGGATAATCTTAAAAATTACATCTTCTCGAATAATATGTCGGTTCAATCCAAGTATAATTATGTTGACAGCTTATTAAATACCAAAAGTCTTGTTGATTATTTTGTGCTTAACTCTTATGTAGTTTGTTCCGACTGGTTAAATTGGAATACAGAATGGTGGAGGGGGATTAATCCAAAAGCAGATAAGAAAAAGTGGAGGTATTGTTTATGGGACGAAGATGCTACTTTTGGGCATTATATTAATTACACTGGCATCCCCAATCAAACACCTGCTGCCGATCCTTGTAATCCCGAGCAATTTTCGGATCCAGGTGGACAAGGACATACTAAAATCTTAACCGCATTGATGAATAATGCTGTTTTTAAACAATATTATATCGCTCGTTTTGCCGACTTATCAAATACCGTATTTTCTTGCACAAATATGCAGTTTTTACTAGATAGTCTTATTGCTCAATTCGCCCCCGAAATGACACGACAGGTAAATAGATGGGGAGGCAGCGTAACTCAATGGCAAAGTAATGTTCAAACTTTAAAAAACTTTATCGACGATAGATGTGCTCAGATTTCAGCAGGAATGATTCGCTGTTATGGATTGTCGGGGCCCTACAATACTACATTTAACGTAGTACCAGCTAACTCCGGTACGATAAATGTCAACTCAATTCAGGTGCCTACTTATCCTTGGTCAGCAATTTATTATGGTAATATGTTGACGTTGCTTAAAGCAAATGCAAAACCTAATTATGTTTTTGATTATTGGGAGCTCG
>CAYRBL010000031.1:14051-15827 GCA_964422385.1 uncultured Bacteroides sp. | reverse complement strand
TTATTGTTTTTTATTTTTGTTTTTATGCCCTTAGCGGGAATGTTTTTGTTTTTTTTAAGACTATAGTTGTATTATGCTGATAAATAGTACATTTATATGAAAGTACATCATAAACAAAAGGATTGAACTATTATTAAAAATATGTATATATAAAGAGATATTGCCAAAAAAACGGTCTCGAAAAGTAGAGCTTTTTGTATGCGTTTAGCGAAGGTTTCATATGAATGTTCCGCAAAAGTGATCAAGGAAGTGAAGCTTTCATATGACAGTAGCTCAGGATGAGCAAATTATATAAAAGTGATATTTTTCAGCAAAATCATAGCTAAAACTTTATTTCTAGTATTTTTTTGGGTAACTAAAATTGTTAATCGTGTTTAATTCCTTTCAAAAATAAATAAATAAATTTTATTCAATTATTTGCATAAATCATCAAATGTAGTCCTAAAGTACTGCTATTGCTCAATAGTTAATTTTGTAACTGCTACTATTTTCATTCTGAATATGCTACTTTAGAATTTTATTTAGTTAAAAATGTAACAAATCTCAAATAAATGCATTTTTATCCAATAATTCTTTATACTTTTGCAACATCTTTTTAGGCATGGCCTCGCCAATGTAAAGCGAAAATCTCTGACCCGATACTTAACGAGCTATTTATTGTAATTGCAATAAATGTTTTGTTTATTTATTTTTAAAATGTTTATAAAATGCGTAATTCTAAGTTAAGACATTACTATTTTAATATCTTTCTAACACTAGGCATCGGCTTAGATAAGTTTAGATATTTGGTGAGTACACATCTTCAAAAAATGTCGGATTCAGGTGAGATAAGTTTTGCTCCACTTATTGCTGCTTTGACTATTGAAGCTGATATTTTAAATGATATTATTGATAAAAAGACGTTAGATTATACCGGACGTCATACAGAAACTACTGGTAAAGATGAAAGTATTTTAGAATTTAATGAGTATGCTTCATTTTTACATAATGTAGCCGCATCAAAATTTCGTAATGAACCTGCAAAAGTAGAGGAAATTTTCCCAAAAGGAGTTTTATATTATACCGATGCTACTAAAGCTGAACTCGCTACTAAATTAAATTATCTTTCAACAAAAGTAATTAAATATGCTACAGACTTAACTGCTCCTGTAGTTGCTGAAATGGCACAGCACAAATTAGCCATAGAAACAACAATGTCGTTGCAACAACAATTTAAAAATGAGTTAGGAATAGACACTACTGATTATGCCAGACAGCGTGTTAAGATTTGTAAATTATTACATAAAGATGCATTATTAATAACTGGTTTCCATTATGAAGAACCTGAATTAGTTGAAAATTATTTCGACCAGTCAATTTGGGCTACTCATTATCATTTGCCTAATACTAGCATTGATTACAATGTAAATCCTTTAGCAATTGTAGATACAGAGTTAAGTTTTGTAGAAACAACTGTTTTCGAAATTGCTAACAATAGTGGATTTGACGCAGGATATTTTTCAAGTCCAATCCCTGTTTCTAAGATACCAACAACTTATACACCATTCCTTGCTAACACAAAAATAACAGTAACTGGTTTAGACTTGAAGGCTCCGACTATGAAGTATTTTTACTTATATAATCCAAGCACAACCGAAATCTTACTCATTACTATAAAGATAACCCAGTGATGGGGCCTTAATTCATAATAAAGTTTTTAATGTAACCTGGGTTTCTTTAACTCAGGTTTTTTTTTGAAATAAATTTAACTAAAGCGTTATGAAGTAATTTTCATAT
>CAYRBL010000031.1:11171-13951 GCA_964422385.1 uncultured Bacteroides sp. | reverse complement strand
CATAAATAAAAAATGACGTACAAAGTATTCAGAAAAATAACTATTTTCATTGCTTTTTTACTTTTGATAGTAATTATAAGTTGCAAGCACAAGCCTGTAGCTGAGCTACCACAGGATTATTTGCTTGAGAAAATAAAAAAAGAAGGTAAGTTGGTAGCTACTACCAATTACAACTCTACAGATTACTTTATATATAAGGGAAATCCTATGGGTTTTCAGTTAGAATTATTGAATGCTTTCGCAAAATATCTTGGCGTAAAGTTGGAGATTATCATAAGTAATGATTTGTCGACTAACATGATGCAACTTACAAGTGGGAGATGCGATTTGATTGCCCACAATTTTACGATAACCAACGAACGTAGGAAAATAATCGACTTCAGTATCCCTATAATGCAAACGCGTCAGGTTTTGGTGCAACGTATTGAGGGTGATGATAGCGACACTATAGAACAAACTCCTTTTATCCGCAACCTCCTCGACTTAGGTGGCAAAGAAGTGTATGTACAGAAAAGTAGTGCACATGTTGATCGTATGTTGCACCTTGAGAGCGAAATAGGTGATAGTATCCATTTAATTATAAGCGATACCAGCGAGGTGGAACAACTGATCGAAATGGTTTCGGATGGGCAGCTGGATTATACGGTAAGTGATGAGGCTGCGGCTCTTGTAAACAAATCGTATTATGATAATATAGATGTGAGTACGCCTTTGAGCTTTCAGCAAAACTTGGCATGGGCTGTTCGAAAAAACTCTAACAGTTTGCTTAACGAGCTCAACAAATGGTTGGTAGACTTTAAGCAAACGAAAGAATTTAAGAGGATTTATGATACCTACTACCGCAATCCACGTTCCGTAAAGATTGTTAATAATGAGTATTATACCAATAAAAAAGGTGTTATATCAAAGTATGATAAAGATATTAAGAAATATGCTAAAATGTGTGGATGGGACTGGCAGCTACTGGCTTCACTCATCTATCAGGAGTCACACTTTGATCCTACACTTACAGGTTGGTCAGGTGCTTTTGGTATGATGCAAATGATGCCCGAAACAGCTAAGAAGTTTGGAGTTAATCGTGGCTCATCACCTGCTGATCAGATAAGAGGCGGCGCTTTGTTGAAAATTTATATTGACCATATTTTGCCAAAAGATATTACAGATTCAATGGAACGAACTAAGTTTATTTTGGCATGCTACAACTCTGGTTTCGAACATGTGATGGATGCACGTAAATTGGCAATAAAATATAAGAAAGATCCAAATAAATGGACTAATAATGTTGATTTTTTTATGAGAAATCTGTCAAAGCGCAAATATTATCAAGACCCAATTATAGAACATGGATATGCCAGAGGGATTGAAACCTACCGCTTTGTAAATGATGTGCTCGAGCGTTACGAACATTATAAAAATATTGCAAAACATTAAGATTCTTACAAAATTAAACTTGACTTTGTTTTAATTGAAAGAGAAAAAAGAAGGAGTAATACCTGCTCTAACCGAGTCTAATACGTTTCCATTTACATCAAATCTAAATACAAATCCATTTTGGGTGTAATCAATAGCATCACTTATTACTAATTCTCCCGACTGTGGATTAATGGCAAGAGCATAAAACAATCTCGAACCTTTCTTAATAAATGGCGTTGAGGGTAGTATCGCATCATTTACCGACATTTTGTAAATATCGTTATTTATATAATATAACGTATCTTTTGTAGGGTTAATATCCAAACTTACAGGCGATAAATATTTGTTGGCAAACATAATAGTTTTTTCCACAACAAGTGTTATCGGATTTATACATATTAATGATGGAACTTCCTCATTATTATATCCGCCACTGCATAATACCCACAACTTATTATTGAGGTCCAGAACCATACTATTGGGTTCTTTTCCCACTTTAATGCTGTCCGAAACCTTATCAGTAATTGCATTTATAACTTGTATGGTGTTATTGTTCTGATGTACATAGTACTGCGACCAATTGCATACAAAAACTTTATCGGCATACTTAAGCATTCTATCCGTAGATTTAGTCGTAAGTATTTGTCCTGTTATAGTATTCGTTTCTAAATTAAGAATATTTAAAAGTGGCTGACGGAGATCAGAAATATAAGCCTTTTTAGAATCAATTTGCAGCATAAAACGAGGGGACGTGAGGCCAGAAATCGTCGACACCGTATAAAAATTAAAAGGGGAAACCACTTCAATTTTACCCGAATTGTTAACTACAATATAATACAATCCATTCATTTGTTGCATACTTACTGGCACATCTCCTAATGGTCGTTTGTTTATGGAGTAGAAGATATCGTTGGCAATAGTGTGTGTGTTTAGATTGTAAAAGGATATAATTCCATTGCCCCAGGTGTAGTTTCCTTCGCTAATGATAAAGAAGCCCTTAGCGGGAATAAAGTTTGAAACATCAGTGCTTCTTTCGCCAAAGTCATCGCTTTTGTTGCAGGAAAAAGACATAAATAAGCTCAATATTATGAGATACTTCAAAATGGAAGTATTATATATTAATTTCTTTATTTGTAAATATCTTTTCATTTCATGGTTAAATCTAAGCGGATTAAAACTTGATAATTTCTACCTGGCATAGGTTGCCAAGCAATTGCCTGATAGTCGATTCCAAACACATTATTAATGCTAAACTGAAGAGCTACTTTTTTATCGTTCCAATTCATTGATTTACCTAAAATGATATCCGTCAACGTATAGTATGGCATATATCGGGTATTAGAAGTATTTGTAAATCTATTGCCTGT
>CAYRBL010000031.1:0-11071 GCA_964422385.1 uncultured Bacteroides sp. | reverse complement strand
AAACTTTTATTTTGAAGTAGCGCATATTCTAAACCCAATGAAGGTAAAAAAGGAAGAAGTACATTATCAGTATATTCTTCTCTTAACATTATAAAAGAAACCAATCGCTGAGATAGTTGGGAGTTTATTCCAGCAAATAAAGCCACCAGATTTCTTTCTTTTTTATCTAAATAATTATTCGAATTAACTGTATTCTTTTCACAATTCAAACCAATATTAAAATTAAGCTTATCCGAATGCGTATATTTGTAATTAATATTTCCTGTAAGTGAATTCACTTTATTAATAGAATTAATAGTGGCAATTTGATTTGTATAATTCAGATAATCATAAGACCAGGCAAATTTAGAAACTATCTTATAGTTATTGCCTATATTCTTCCACTCAAACATGGTACGTACAAACTGATTATCCTGATGCTCATTGCCGGGAATAAGTTGCATAACAATAGGCTGTGGGATCGCTCTATTATTTTCCTGCAGCCATATACGGGCAGAAAATTCATTGTTTTTAAATGAAGTATACACCTCCTGCAAAAGAGTATATTGCGTATAATTAGCATCCTGACGTGTTTGAATAGGGTAATTATCAGTTACAATTGCATTGTTTTTAAACTGAAAATCGTTAGCTGCAGTTTTATATGCAATACGTGTATCAGAATACCATTTTCCGAAGTTCATACTCGCTTTAAGATAAGAACCGTAGGTAGCAAAACTACTTATCTCCTGTACATATTGCAGATGAAATATTTCTTTATCTTTATTATTTGAAATATTGATACTCCCCCCTAAGCCCCCCGAGCTATTAACCAGCGAACTACCACCGTGCAATAAATCAACAGCATCCATAAAGAAAACATTCAACATAGAGAAATCCTGTTGACCAATCATGGGAGAATTCATGGCAATTCCATTCCAGTTTACCTGAGTATGCGTAGCCCCGGTACCTCTAAAGGAAGCAGTTGCAAGACCTCCTTGTCCATAAGTCTTGATAAATACCGGAGAATGGACCGCCAACAATTCAGACAAGGAAGAACCGATATTCTCCTCCATTGTTGAGCTATCGATTATAGTCTTTTTAAGGCTGTGAAGAGGGTCTATTCTTTCGGAGTTAATACTAATGATGTTCAGTTTTATAGTGTCATTTAAATGTTGAGCATTAATGCTTGGAAATACTAAAAATAGTATCATAAATAGACTAAATATCCTGGTATTTCTTAGCATAATGAATAAAAAGATTAATATTTAACTATCTTTTTATAATAGATTTCTCCTGAAGAAAGACTTATTTTAACAAGATAAATTCCCTTTGCAAAAGAAGTAGTAGCAAGCTGAAAGGTTTTAGAGATATGTTCTTTTATAAGTAATTCACCAGTTGCGGAATAAATGCTAAGTTCAGCGTTTTGTAGCACACTTTCAGTACCGATATCAATACTTAATTTATCAATAAAAGGATTGGGATAAGTGTTGATAAAAGTATTATTTTGAAGTGTCGCAATACCTGTGTTGGTAGTGTTATGTATAACTCCCACAGCATCCAGGTCGAAACCACCAGTCATAAAAGGTGTTGGATAGGGGTCGTTGATGATGTGCCCTTGACTATCTTTTCGATTGAAGCTCTCTAAAATGCTACCAACAACATCCGTTATCTTAACGTGAGTTATATTATTTACATCCAAATTAGCACTGTCTTTAAGCTCATTGAGATCAAAAGGAGTACCGAATAGTACCTTATATTTACCTGCAAGATTGTTTATCTTAGTAGCATCCATAGTATCGAAACCAGATAGTTGTATATTGTGCTGAGTAAGGGAAGTTGAAGGGAATGTTACATAGTGAATGCCATCAGAACTAACAGATACAAAGGCCAACTCGAGGAAAGCGCCATCAAAAGAGTTCTCAAATACAGCAAAGTCCCAACCATTTCCATTAGCCAAAGGGTGTGTAAAAGTAAGAATAGCTTCTCCTGCATCACCAAGGCTAACAGAAGCATTATCAGCAATGCCCAAAGCATCCAAATTAGAGCCATAAGAAGCAAAATGAGTAGTGGGAACAGCAGGATCGATAGCAGTGGTATCAGAAATATCAAGATACCCTCTGCTCACTGAGCAATTTACAGCCCAATCGATGAATAAAGGACTACTTGCATTTATGGCAGTACTACCAACTTGTCCGGCAGGTGGAGGATACTGAGCATTAGCTTTTAAGATGCTAATAAATAAAAGTATGATGCTGAACTTTATTTTCATACTATCAGTGTTTGAAAATCTTTTGGGTATATATACTTTTAGAAGTGTTGAAGGTAAGCAGATAAAGACCAGCTTTCAATTCATTTAAAATAAGATTGCCACCTTTAAAATCAGATATAGATATGATTTCCTTGCCTGTAATATCAGTTATAGTAAGTTTACCCTTAGTGTTATCTGGAATATTAATGGTAAGAATATCTTTAAAAGGATTTGGATAAATATCTAAATTAAAAGCATCTTCTTTAGGATAGGAATCAATGGAAAGAGGAGCCGTTCCATTAAAATTATCCATACAGAAATAAGAAGGAGTATTCATTCCATAAAGGCCATTATCAGTGGAGTACAAAGTAAATTGGATGCTATCAACTGCACCTAAAGAGCTAAGGTTGCACCAACGCCAATCTTTTACAATATAATCTGAGGTGTTGTTAGCAAAACGAAAATCGGCTAAGTAAAATTTAACGGTATCTGTAATAATACCAGCATGAAATCCTTTTATTTTAATCATAAACCAGTCAGCGTCATTACCATTTGTTCCTCCAAATTTCTTACTAAAAGCATCGCCATTTAGCATTGATAAATATGCGTAGGTATTGTTAGTTGCATAAAAACCTGTGATCGTTTTTGCGGTATTAAACTTAATAGTATTTGGAATGGGTTGGTAAGTATTCCAATCAGCTAATACGGAACTAACTGCATACGTTGCAGAATTGTTATAACCCTTGCCGCAAGCTGCAGAAAATTGTGCCGGTAAACCAGTTGTTAAAGTATCAAATTTAGTACTATATGCAAATCCGCTCCAGGCATAAGCGCTTCCACCGAAGCTAGTATAAGTATTTGGGAAGTAAAAACCGCCATCGGTGAAGCCCCCTGACATATTAGAGCCATTCCAAAAAGTGTCGGCAGGTAAAGCTAAGTTTTCGAAGGTGGCAACGGTTTGTGCATTTGCATTAATTGCCAAAATAAAACAGCAAAAGATAAATGCTGAGTGTAAAAGTTTTTTTGTTACCATTTTGTAAGTTTTTAAAGTTTAATATTTATTAATTTAAACTTCAAAACTTTTGGATTTTGTTGTGTGAATTGAATAGAAAAGCTATTGAATCCGACATCGCTTTTTAACCCGAAAGCTTTGAACATTATTTTTACTTAGGCAGGTCTTCTGACTCGTACCCTTTTTGAACGGCCTTCCCATCAAAACGTTAGCGACAGTGGCAAAAATGTGTTCAAAAAGTATCACGGTACTTACAGCAGCGGGAACTGTTACAGGATTACACTGTATTCACTTTTAAGTCCGAAATCGGACACCAAAGCAGTGGCAAAAGTAAGGATTATTATTTAAATAGAAGACATAAAAATATATAATTTATTAGATTTAATTTTATATTACTTCTGTGATCATACATTTTATTAAGCTTATATAATGAAATAATTCTTCTTTTTTTTCCTTACATTTAAAATATAAGAAGCATCATTTATAAAAGCTGAAAAATTATTTTCAATAAGGATGCAAAAATTACTCATATGGATGCTTTTTCTATCCGTAATATAACTAATAATGGTCTATTTTAGATACATAATAAATCGCATAAAGATCACTGTTGTTTTGAGAACCCTTGTTATTGCTATGTTTTATAAAAAAGTAGTCAATATCAGAGCTGAAGTGGTCAATATCAGAGCGGGGGGAATCAATAACATTTGCTCAGGTGTCAATAACAGAGCTGGAGGTGTCAATAACAGAAGCCGAGGTGTCAATAACAGAGTAAGAGTAGTCGATAATAATTGTTAAATTTTAATTATTATTGAAGGGGTCTTAAAAAACAGAGCTGGAGGTGTCAATAACATAAAATTAGGAGTAAATAATATTTTGCAATTTGTAAATCAATTTTTGATATAGATAAATGGATTTTCATTAGGATTGAATGGATCTTTTTTAAGATTAATTAATTTTTGATTTATATGAAAAGAAATTTTAACAGGATTGAAGAATACTAAATTTTGATAAACTAATTTTTATTTATGCTTACATATTCTGAAATTATTATTAAACACAATTTTTTAAGGAATCAATTTAATTTACCTAGGACATTAGGGTCAATTAGGAACTTTATGTAAAATTAATGATGTGAATGTAAAAATAAAATAACCGATTTCATAATTAAGAAATTTTATAGACTTACAAAGAATGAGCCTTTGAGGTACATTCCTTTTACACCAAATAATTTTGGGACATCATCACCCTCTAAGTAGTTTAGGCGATGATAAATTGTTAGTCGGATAATCTTTAAAATATTTTCGACACCATAAAATATTTCAACATAAGGGGTATTCATATTCATAGTTTTGAAAGAGGTAAGGTTCATATTTTGAGGCAAGAAACCTTGAGGATTATCTGTATTGTTTCTAAAATAATTCTTTTTGCTAAGTGAAGAAAAAATGAAGTTAGTACCTACAACTTCTCTCCATTTTAGTTTTCTAAATACTGGTATCCTGTTAAAGAACAAGCCTTGGAAATGGTGCATTATCATACCCTGGAATGCTTGATCGGCTGCAAATTCCATAAATTTGACAGTATTATAACTCTTTTCGCTTTCGAAAACTGTTTCGTTACCCTGGAATAAAACACCTAATGTATAAGGTATTTGATCGTTGGTTTTGGTAAAGACTTTTGTTCCAGTAAGGGAATAATTCAACTGACCGAAAGCTCCTAGTTTCCATTTACGAGCAAGATTTATGGATACTTTATGATAAGCAAAGTCACCATCAAAAACATTTTTCAAACCAACAGAATATCTTAATGTCCATACATTGCCTTCTTTAGCCGACATACCTATTCGATAGTTGTCCTTGACCAACCACATTTCGCGTGGGGCGTATCTGAAACTATAAGTAATTTCCGTAAGTTTGTAGGAACTTTTTATCTCGTTTTTCTTATTATAATAATAGAATACAAAGTCGCCTTGAGGGTTAAAGTTTTTTGTTTCGAGGGTAAATTTATGGTTCATTCCTCTCCCTAAATCGGTTTCGAACCAGAATCTATTGGTATAATTTAAACTAACTTTATCTAAATATCCGAACTGAGCAGAAAAAGAATAAAGTATATTTACAAAAATATGTTCATCCGTAAAGCTTGGGTCTATTCCTAGGCGTTCAATATCATAACTATGCTTAAACCCGACTTTAGTCCAGCTTTTTCGCGAAAGGAAATGCTCTATTTGGAGATTATACTTCCATTTTTGATCTAAAGTTCCATAAGCAGCATGACCCTGAAGCATCCAATATTTACTAAATTCAGGATTGGTACGCAAGTTTAATTGAAACCTGTTGCCTTCGGTTTTATTGTGTCCAAAAAGGGTAATCCAATGACCAACATCAAACTTACCAACTGTATAAAAACCTTCCCAAGCGGTGTTGGCAAAAACCCTCCAGAACTTGATGCGAGGCGATTCGCGAATAGTATCGATAGCTGCATACGCACGTTCCATAGCAGTGGAATCGTTGGCTCTTTTTAGTCTTTCCTTTTTCCAGAAATCAGCAGAATAGTCTCTTGAGTTTTGAATAACCTCTAGATTATGCTCATAAAAAGATAGATTCCTTGGCTTATTTAATACAAACTTTGTGTTGCTAATGTTAAATTTAGCGACCAAACCAATAGAGTTTTCGGAGAAATCTTGCAGGTCGATAGTTACCCTGGTTTTTTCAGGGACATAACAAATACTGTCAACGCTGGTATAGTCCTGTTGTATCTGATATTTCTTAATAAAATTAAGGTTGGCTTCTTTACCAATCTCAACTGAAATTCTTTTCAAGGCAAAAGTAGTGTCTGTAATCCATATTTTGCCATTAAAAGCGAGGTCTTCTTTTCTTTTTGCTTTAACTTTAAGTTCGAAACAACTATGGCCATCAATTACAATCGTGTCCATAATATAAAGTTCGTAAAAGCCTAGAGCACCCCTGGCAATTGGAGATATGAAACTTCTGTCGAATATTTTTAACCAGTTATCATAGAAATTATATCTTTGAAAAGAGGAGCCAAGGAATTGTTGGAACAACTCCGGACTGTCGACAATTAGACCAGATAATTTATTAGCTTTAATAATTTCTTTGTAACGATCGGGGCTACTGAGGCAATAAACATCGCCTATAGATTCGGAAACGAGGAAAGGTAAATTAACTTTACCATCGACACCTGCATGTTTTTTTAATGAATCGAACACAGCTGCAAAAGGTTTCATGGTAGTATTATTCCTAAACTTCTCGCTAATATTATCAATAGAAATATCAACATTAACATAACATTCGAACTGAAGCGCCTCTTGTTTAGCCATATTGTATTTATCTTTTCGTTTCCACACCTCGCGAAGAATAGCCCACGAAGGATTTTCGCCTGCCTCAATAGCTACCTCACCTAACTGAAAAGTAGTTGGGGTAAGTTGGTAATCTATAACCTGAGTTTTGCGTTTTTCAATCTTTTTAATCTTGGGCTTATAACCTAATACTTGTACCATTAAGGAGTCGGTTGGAGTTTTAGTTTTAATCAAATAGTTCCCGTCAAAATCGGTATTCATCCCTTTGGTAGTACCTTTAAAAATAACTGTAGCAAAAGGGATAGGCTCGTTTGTATTGGCATCGGTAACCTTGCCGCTAACTACTGTTTCTTGTGCGATAATACTTATAAAAGGAAGGGTCAATAGGATGACCAGTAGTATAATTTGTTTTATTTTGACAGAGATTATTCTCATAAATATAATGGTGTTTATCTTTAGATTTTTATTTAAGCCAATTTTCTTTTTTATACCACTCAATAGTTTCTTTTACACCTTTATCGAGGTCGTAAGAAGCGTTAAAATTAAGGTCAGATTTAAGTTCTGTAGTATCCACTAACCAATTCCTACTTTTTAAAACATTATATTTATCTTTATTTAATGCCGAAACTTTCCCAGTTAAACCATTAATAAATTCAGTAATTAATACCAAACATCTAATAATAATAAGAGGAATATATAGTTTAAAGGTTTTTTTATGAAGATGTTTTTTAGTAATAGCAGCAAACTCTTGAGCAGTATACCCATTACCATCGCTAACGAAATAAGCTTTTGCAGTAAGATTTGACTCTAATGCTGCAAATATTGCTTTCACTAAATCTTTAACATAAATAAATGTAAGATGCTGTTTTTTAAAACCAATATAAGGCTCTATACCTTTATTAATGGTATTAAAGAAAACAAAATAATCAGTTTCTCGAGGACCATACACGCCCGTAGGCCTAATTATAATGTATGGAAAATTATTTTTAGAACTAAGATACTTTTCAGCTTTAAGCTTACTAATGCCATAAAGAGTATCTGGATTGGGAGTATCGGTAAGTTTAATTGGAATAGTATTCAGATCGTTACCAGAACCAAAAGCTGCAAGACTACTTATAAGAATAAACTTTTGAAGTGTGATTTCAGAAGCAATTATTGCATCAATAAAGTTTTTTGTATATTGAAAGTTTACGATATCAAAGTCGTCTTTCTTTTTAGCTTTGGTAAGGCCAGCATTGTGAATAATAAAGTCGAACTTATTCTCTTTTAGCATCTGAACTAAACCATCTTTATCAGAAAAGTCCAGTTCTATAAAATTAATTTTAGGAGATTGTAAATACTTTTTACTACTTGATTTTCTGATACCAGCATATACATTGAAATCATTTTTCAGCGCTTGTTCGACTATAAAACTTCCAATGAATCCACTGGCACCAGTAATCATTATTTTCTTCATAAATGAAATTAACATTCCCTAAGGCTGATTCTACCTTAGCATATTATGTATTTTATTTGATAATTTCAGCGTCTTCACTACGAGGTTTCGACACTAAATATTTAAAATAACTTCTACGACGTTTATGCTGTCTATGCTCGAAATATTTCCACAACGACTGCATTCTATCGTTACTTTCATATTCCATATTTGTTTCAGCTTTTTTATAACCGTTAGTAATTGCTTTCTGTAAAATATCATTAAATAAAACAGCCATTACACCCATGTTCTGATGATCAGGACGGATGCCGATAAAATACATATCCAAAGTATCGTTTTTCTTTCTAGCTTTCTTTATATTTAAAAATCCAAAAGGATACAATTTACCTTTTGATTTCTGAAATGCTTCGGAGAAAGAAGGCATCGTAATACAAAATGCAGCAACTTTATCGTGCTTATCTAATAGAATTGATACATATTCAGGATTAATAAAAGGGATATATTGCTTTAAATAAAACTGAACTTGCTCTTCGTTAATCGGTGTAAAACCATACAACAAACCATAAAGATCGTTAATGATTTTGAAGATATCATCAATATAAGGAACAAGATCTCTAACGCTTTTGATCTTTGCAAATTTATAATTGAATTTCCTTAAAACAAAGTCGGATACCTTAGCAATTTTAGCAGGAACAACAGTTGGAGCAGTTATTTCGTATTCTATCCAATCTGCATCTTTAAAATATTCATTCTTTTCGAAATAATTAGAATAATAAGGATAATTATATCTTTCGACAATAGTTGAAATTTCACTAAATCCTTCAATTAATATCCCTTCAGGATCAAAATCAGTGAAGCCCAGAGGACCTTGCAAAGCTTCCATCCCATTTTCGGCTGCCCAACTTTCTACTGTTTGCATTAAAGAATTAAATACTTCTTCGTCGTTAATAAAATCGAGCCATCCAAATCTGGCATAACGATTACCCCATTTCTCAACGAAAGGTTTGTGAATAATCCCTGCAATTCGCCCCACTACTTCTCCATCTTTAAAAGCTAACCAAAGTTTGGTATTGCAAACTTTAAAAGAAGGGTTTTTTTCTTTGTCCAATGTAAGCATTTCACTTTTGATAAGTGGTGGTACATAATACTTACAATCCTTATACAACTTATGAGGAAATGTTACAAAAGTTTTTAACTCTTGTTTATTTGTTACCTCTTTTATTTGAATTGACATGTTTAATTCCTCTCTAATTTTAATAAATTAATGTGAGTACTTATGGTTAAAAGTGTATTAAGGAATTATTTGAAGTTTTTTTGCTGCCTTTTGAATCTTTTCAAGAGCTATATCAATTTGTTCGATTGTATGCGTAGCCATCAAAGAGAAACGAATTAAAGATGCATCAGAACTAACAGCTGGAGATACAACAGGATTAACAAAAACGCCATCATCCAATAGCATTTTTGTAATCTTAAATGTTTTAAGGTTATCTCTAACATAAAGTGGAATGATAGGAGTTTCGGTATGACCTACATCGAAGCCCATCAATTTGAAATTATCTAACGCATAAATAGTATTTTTCCATAACTTTTCAATGCGTTCAGGTTCTTCATTTATGATATCTAATGCAGTTGAAGCAGCAGCAGTTGAAGCTGGTGTAATACTTGCACTAAATATTAAAGATCTTGAATTATGTTTAATAAAATTGATAGTATCCTTATCACTAGCGATAAAACCACCTATAGAAGCTAAAGATTTGCTGAAGGTGCCCATAATAAGATCAACTTCGTCAGTTAATCCAAAATGCGATGCAGTTCCAGAGCCATTTTTTCCGATAACACCTAATGAATGCGCATCGTCGACCATTATAGAAGCATCATATTTCTTCGCTAATTCAACAATCTCTGGAAGTTTTACGATATCGCCTTCCATACTAAAAATACCATCAACTACTATAAGTTTAATCTTATCAGAAGCGCAAGTTTTTAAAGCTTTTTCTAACGAAGCCATATCGTTGTGACGATATTTTAATGCGTTAGAAAAAGAAAGACGACGACCCTCGATAATTGAAGCGTGATCTAACTCATCTAAAATAATATAATCTTCGCGGCCTGTTACAGCAGATATTACGCCTATATTTACTTGAAATCCGGTAGAATATACTAATGCGCCATCTTTGCCTACATATTTTGCAAGTTTATCTTCTAATTCAATATGTATATCAAGTGTACCATTTAGGAAACGTGACCCTGCACATCCTGAACCATACTTTCTTATAGCTGCTATCGACGCTTCTTTTATTCGTGGATGATTGGTTAGACCTAAATAACTATTAGATCCAAACATCAATACTTTTTTGCCACTAATTATTACTTCTGTGTCTTGTTCCGATTCGATTGCTCTAAAGAAAGGATATACTCCAAGCCTTTGTGTTTGCTGGGGTACATCGTACTTTGACATCTTTTTCTGTAATGTTCTCATATATTCAAATATATATTTTGATAAACAATAAAATTGTCTTTATTATTTTGTTACTTATTAAAAATCCTGCAAATGTACTAATTTTTTACCATATAAAGCCTCTTTATTCTTTTGAAGTTCTAAACAAATAACTTTTAAATAAAGAAATATTCAGGTTTAATTAGTATTAATAAATTTTGCTAAATACTTAGTTTTGCCGTTATCTTATCGGCTAATCTACTTGCCCCTATTCTAAAAAGATCCTTATTTAGCCATTCATTACCTAATATATCTTTAACTATTTTTAAGTAATTAATGGCTTGTTCAGTTTCTGATATTCCGCCTGCAGCTTTTATTCCTACTTTTTTTCCTGTTTTATTATAATGTTCTTTTATCGCTTCACACATGATATAAAATGCAGTTTCGGTTGCTCCAGGATTGATTTTCCCTGTTGAAGTTTTCAAGAAATCAGCACCTGCTTCTAATGCAATTTCACAGGCTATGCGAATATTTGTTAATGTTTTTAATTCTCCTGTTTCAAGGATAACTTTTAAATGTGCAGTGTTGCAATAGTCTTTAATTGAGGCTATTTCGTCGTACACTTTCTTGTATTCACCTTCAAGAAA
>CAYRBL010000030.1:0-15848 GCA_964422385.1 uncultured Bacteroides sp. | reverse complement strand
GTATTACAATACTCTATTATACTGAGCACAAATACATCAAAAGAAACAGTGCGATTAAAGCTTGTATTACTGGTATATATTAGATGTTTACACATAATTATTTTTATTGATATTTTTCTAACAATTATTTTGGTAATGATACACAACATTGAAACAGAAAGTGGGAATTATTTTATTAATAAATGTTAAAATGCTTAATTTAGGTAAATATTAGGTATTATATGGTATTTGAAGTTTAGAAAAAAGCAAAATGAGTTAACCTCAGTTCATATAAAACTATCTTTAGAGCTGAATGGTGCATTTTACTCTGAAGATGCCCAAAAATGATTATAGTTTAGATAAATCTATATACTTAATAAAACTATATAATGAGTTTTATTTTAATAGTTTTATAAAAATTAAATACTTATAAATATCTTATTACAATAAAATAAATAAAAAAGGAAAGAAACACAAAGCAAAGTAAAAAGAAATTAAGCTTAATCCTTTTTTAATGCTTCATTTCTTTGAATATCTTCCATTCTTTTTTGAAAATATTCCCATAATAAATCGGGAGGCGTTGGTGCGATAATCCTAATCTCTTCATGCGTTACAGGGTGCGTAAACACAAGGTATCTGGCATGCAAACAAATCGAGAGATCATGGTTTGGGCGATCATAACCATATTTAATATCTCCTTTTATAAAACAACCCATAGTAGATAGTTGCGAACGTATTTGATGGTGACGCCCTGTCATCAATTCCACTTCCAATAAATGATATCTATCGCTTGAGGTAAGATATCTATATGAAAGTTCGGACCTATAACTGCCTTCAATTTCCTTTTCATGCGCATAAGATTTATTCTGCTTTTCATTTTTTTTAAGATAATGAACCAAAATACCATTCTCTGGTTCAGGTTTTTTCTTAACAATAGCCCAATAAATCTTTTTAATTTCACGATTAAAGAAAATCTTTGCTAATCTTTTGCCTGCTTTTCCAGTTTTGGCATACATAATAATACCACTAACTGGTCTATCCAGGCGATGAACCATAGCAAGATAAGCATCACCAGGTTTATTATATTTTTTAACAAGATATTGCTTTACCATTTCGCCAAGTTCCATATCATTATCCTTGGCCGACTGAACTACTTGTGATGATTTTTTATTAATAATTATAATATGATTATCTTCAAATAATATCTGTTTTTCTAATTCGTCTACGTTAAATAAAAAACTCATTTTTCTTTTTTAAACTACTTAATACTGTTCTTTCTCATTAGGAAAATCAAGCGATTTCACATCATTGATATACGCTCCTACTGCACCATTTATCTCTTCATATAAATTATGATAACGTCTGAGGAATCTAGGTGAAAATTCTTGAGTAATACCTAACATATCATGCAATACCAACACCTGACCATCAACTCCATGACCAGCTCCTATACCAATAATAGGTATTTTAATATTTCTAGTAACTTCTGCAGCCAAAACAGCAGGTATTTTTTCTAGAACGATACCAAAACAACCAGCTTTTTCAAGCAAATATGCATCCTCTAATAATCGTTCAGCCTCCTCAGGCTTAGTGGCTCTAACAACATAAGTTCCGAATTTATGGATAGATTGAGGAGTGAGACCAAGATGCCCCATAACAGGAATACCGGCAGATAAAATTCTATCAACCGACTCAATAACCTCTTTTCCACCTTCCAATTTCACAGCATCAGCACCTGTTTCTTTTAAAATTCGAATTGCCGAACTCAATGCTTCTTTAGAATTACCCTGATAAGTTCCAAAAGGCATATCTACTATAACTAATGCTCGATGAACAGCTCTAACAACTGAAGCACCATGATAAATCATTTCATTTAAAGTTATAGGGATAGTTGTTCGATGCCCAGCCATTACATTCGAAGCTGAATCTCCAACCAAAATTGCATCAATATTTGCATTGTCCAAAATCTTAGCACTTGAATAATCATAAGCGGTAAGCATTGCTATCTTTTCCCCTTTAAACTTCATCTCCTGAAGCACATGAGTAGTTACTTTGGATATTTTACTTGGTAAAGCTGCCATTTATTTATTTTAAAAATTAAGACTGCAAAGTTACTACTATTTAGCTTATAGTATTGAATTAATGTATATAATTTTTGTTAATTGATTAAAAACATATATTAATATAGATATATTTGCATTCTTTTAAGCACATTGCACTAGCTAAATCATAATTAAAAGCAACAAATGTTATGAGCTTATTTTTGTTAATAAAAATAATAATAAAATTATGTTGTTATTGATAAATTATAAGTACATTTGTCAAACTTTAAATCAAATTATAATGGGCAATACTCGACTTGCAAACATTTTTGTATTGAACGGACAACAATTTGCAATAGCAATCGAACATATTTTACAAATTGTAAGAGCTGTTGAAGTTACAATTACTCCTCAAGCACCACCTTTCTTGCATGGTGTAATAGATTACCATGGACAAATAATACCTGTAATTAATATAAGATATTGCCTAGGAATTAAACTAAAAGAGATTCATATTGATGATCGTTTTTTAATATTACAAACACCAAATAGAGTAGTTGCAATTGTTGCGGATCAAGTAAATGATATAATCTCTTTAGAGAATATTGAAGAAATCCAATCAAAAACTATGAATGATAAAATGGATTTTGGAACTTTAATAAGATTAGAAAGTGGAATTGTATTTATTTATAATATTGAGAAACTGATTTCACCAGAAAATGAAATCGATATAAAAAAGGTTTTAGATAATATTAGTTAACACATGCTCAACAAGTCAACCATATTAGAAGTAAGTAGATTAATTTCAAGTAACATTGGAATTAATATTGCTGTAGATAAATGGAACGACATTGAACATAAGATAACAAACGCATGTAGCGAACTAAAGATAACTGATCATGATACATTTATTAATTTACTTATAAATTCAGAACTTACCAAAGAACAGTTAGAAATTCTTGCTACACATCTTACAGTTGGAGAAACATATTTCTATAGAGAAACCGAAGCTATAGATGTTTTTAAATCACATTTGCTCCCAAAACTTATTGAACAAAGAACAAATTTTAACCAAACTATCAATATATGGAGTGCAGGATGTTGCACTGGAGAAGAGCCTTATACATTAGCTATGATATTAAATGAGACGTTACCTGATATTAATAATTGGAATATAAATATTATTGCTACTGATATAAATCATCATTATTTAAGCAAGGCTAAAAGGGGTGTATATACTCAATGGTCATTCAGAACTACACCTGACTACATAAAGAACAAATACTTTACTCAAAACATAGGAGAATACAAGATTGTCGATGAAATTAAAAAGATGGTTCATTTTAGAAAGTTAAATTTAGTTGATGTATTTGAATTCCCATCCGAATCAATTAAGGAAAAATCTATTGATGTATTATTTTGTAGAAATGTTTTAATGTATTTCACTCACGAACAGATAATAAATGTAGCTAATAGATTTTATAATTGTTTAGTTGAAGGAGGCTGGTTAATTACCAGCCCTGTTGAAGTCTCAAACGAAAGCTTTAATATTTATAATTATTTAAGTTTAAATGGAACAACAGTATTGGAGAAAAATTCAACATCTATTAATAATAATAAACGATTTTTTAATGAGGATATTAAAACAACACAAAAGACTTCAAAAAGATTAGATGTTATAAATAACAAACATAAGTTTCAATCAAAGCTAACAAACAACCAGAAAACGCCTAATACTTCAACAGCTACTACTTTAAACACAAATACAATATCAAAAGAAAATTTAACTTCAAAATTAATTAATGAATCTCAAAAACACTTTAATAGGTATAATTACGCAGAAGCAATAAAAGTCTTAAATGAACTACTAATTTCTGAACCAAATATCGATACTGCCCAATTATTATTATTAAGATCTTTGGCAAATCTAGGCAATTTAACTGAAGCATTAAAGAAATGTAAAATTTATCTTTCAACAAATACCCATAATGCAAGCTTGCATTACTTGCATGCTACAATATTACTCGAACTTAATGATTCAGAAAATGCAGAACAAGCTTTACGTAAAGCCATTTATATGGATCACAGTTTAGTTATGGCTCAATTTGAAATGGGGAACATATTAAACAAACGTGGTGAAAAGAAATCAGCTGAAAAACATTATCAAAACATCCTAAATCTATTAAATACTTTTGAAGATACATATATAATACCTTTTACTGATAATATGACTACAAAAAGGATGAAAGAGATTATTAATAATTTCATAACAAAATAAGATATGGATACAACTTCAACTAATTTATCAGAAAAAGAAATATTAAAACAAAGAGCAAAAGTACTTGCTAAACTGAATATAGACACTTTATTACAAAATGAAGAAAAGTCATCATTACTTTGTTTCCAACTAGCAGATCAAACTTATTGCATCGATACTGAATATATTAAAGAAGTATTAATTTTAAAAGATCTAACAATGATCCCAAATACTCCAGAGTTTATATTAGGAGTAATAAATGTAAGAGGTCAGATTTTAGCTATTTACAATACTAAAAAACTCTTTAAAATAAAAGAAATTGGTATTACAGATCAGAATAAAATTATTATTTTAAAAGATAATGAAAAAGAAATTGAATTTGGAATACTAGTTGATCGTATAATTGGGAATATTAATTTATCTTTGCATGAAATTGAAACAATACAAGATAATCTAAATGAAATTGGAAAAGAATATTTAAAAGGGCTTACCAAAGAAGGATATATTGTAATAAATACAAAAGCCTTTATACAAAGCCCAGCATTATTAGTAAATAGCAAATAATATACAAAATAACATCATTATAAACATAATAAAAAGAAATTACTTATGAATATTTTAAAAAATTTTAGTTTAGCAGGCAAAATAATTGCAGGAATAGCAACTATTTTTGTCTTAGGTATAACTGTTATATTAATGGGATACTTTTTTGTTTCAATGGTAGTAGATTCACAAACTGATCAAGAGCGAAGTTCTGTTGTACAAAAAAACACTTTAAAAATTAAAATAAACATCAATCAATCGCGTACTTTTATGTTTGAAATAATTCAAAATAAAGAAAAAACTAAAAACAATGAATTATTAAAACAAATTTCAAATTTAACAAACTCTACAGATAATTGCATAAAAGAAATTTCTAACTATTATAGAAGTAACGATTCAAAGAACTCTTTACCATTTAATGAAATTGTCCAGTTATTAAGTATCTATAACGAAAACTCTAAAAAGCAAATAGAACTAATTGAGAAAGGTAATACTGAGGGAATATTACTTTCAGATGGGAGTATTCAATTTGAACTTTATGACAAAATAAATAATAAATTAAATGAATTAGTAAATCTTCAAGATGTAACTATACAAAAGTTACTTGAGAGTTCACATAAACTTGCTACTATAGCTTTATGGACAATTCCTGTTTCTTTAGCATTTGCTTTATTTATTTGTATTTTAATAGCTATATGGATACTTAAAACTATTAAAAATATTATGCAAGAAATAAAAGATGGAATAGAAATACTTGGAACATCTACTACTAATATATTAACTTCTGCAACAGAAGTTTCAACTGGAACTACTGAAACTGCAACTGCACTTACAGAGAATACTACAACTATTGAAGAAATAAGACAGACAGCATTATTAGCAAACCAAAAAGCAATGAAAGTAGTAGAAATCTCACAATTATCTGCTCAAACAGCATCAAATGGAAAAGAAGCTGTAATGGAAACCATTGATGGTATGAAAAAAATTAGTCAGCAGATGGACATGATCTCTGATAGTGTAATTAAATTATCAGAACAAAGTAGAGTTATTGGTGAAATTACTTCAAGTGTTAACGATCTTGCTGATCAATCCAATCTTTTAGCTGTAAACGCTGCAATTGAAGCAGCTAAAGCAGGAGAACAAGGCAAGGGGTTTGCTGTAGTTGCTCAAGAAATAAGAAGTTTGGCAGAACAATCTAAACAAGCTACTACACAAGTTAAAGATATTCTTAACGACATTCAAAAAGCCGTTAATCAAGCTGTGATGGCAACAGAACAAGGAGCAAAAGCAGTTGATTCTGGAAGCAAATTAGCTATTCAAAGTGGTGACGTTATACAATTAATGACGGATAGTGCGAACGAAGTGGCAAATTCAGCTATACAAATTTCAGCATCAAGTCAACAACAGATGGCAGGTATGGAACAAATTGTTCCAGCAATGGAAAACATTAGAAAAGCTATTGAGCAAAATGTAGTAGGTACAAAACAAACTCAGAAAGCTGCTGATAACTTGAATGAATTAGGAGTTAGTCTTAAGAATATGCTTATTAAGTATAAAGTTTAAAACACATTCATGGTCAATAAACAAGAAGAGTTTTATAAAGAACTCTTAGCTGATTTTAAAATTGAAGCTTCAGAGCATTGTACTACTTTTACTAATAATCTTCTCGATTTAGAAAAAGAAGGTGATAGGGTTAAGAAACAATGTATGATAGAAGTAATGTTCCGAGAAATTCACAGTCTTAAAGGTGCTGCAAGAGCTGTTAACCTTGAAGACATTGAAAGACTATGTCAGTCATTAGAAAATGTGCTTGCAAAACTTAAACAAGGTCATATCAGCTTCTCTCCATACTTATTCGATACCTTTCATAATATAATAAATGTAGTTAATGAATTATTAAAAGATCTTTCAAATGGTCATAAAACTGTAAGTGGAAATACTATTTCTAATCTAATAGTGGATTTAAATTCTATTATTAACATTAAAACTGATGCAGATTATTTTGGAACAAAAAGTGTAGCTAATGATTTAAGTTTATCATCAGAAACTGACCAAAATACTATTACAAATAAAGTTAATGAAGAATACCCTAAATTAGAAGTGCCTAAACAAACAGAACTTCACAATGATCATCCAAATGAAGAAAAATCAGCTATTAAAGAAACGATTCGTATTTCTACTGACAAGCTTAGCAACATTCTTTTAGAAGCTGAAGAACTAATAACTGCAAAAGCAATACTTAATAATTTTATTCAGAAATTAAACCATCTTAATCTCGAAATTAATTCTAATATTAAGATTACTGATAGTAAAAAACAACAAATTCATTCTTCTAACTTGGATATTGATGCTTTTGCATGGAACGAACTTTATACTTGGCAAAAAGAAAACACTAAACAAACACAATTTAAATTAAACTTATTATTAAAAGATATTGAACAGTTTCAAAGATCAATTTCAAGAATGGTAGACGATCTTTTAGTTGATATAAAAAACACTTTATTAAGTCCATTTAGCTCTTTACTTGATCTATTCCCTAAAATTGTAAGAGACCTTTCAAAAGAACAATACAAAGATATTAATCTCAATATTTATGGTAGTGATATAGAAATTGATCGTAGAATTTTAGAAGAAATTAAAGACCCATTGATCCATATTCTTCGCAATTGTATCGATCATGGGATTGAAAAACCTGAAGTTAGAAAGGCTAATAACAAAGCTGTTTACGCATCTATAAATATATCTCTTCATAAAACACATGATCAAAGACTTTTGATTCAAATATCTGATGATGGACAGGGTATTAATAAAGATAAAGTAATAGCTTCAGCATTAAAAGAAGGAGTTATCTCCGAAGACTTAATAGATAAATTGTCAGAAAAAGAAGTATACAATTTAATTCTTATCTCAGGCATTTCTACAAGTAGTTTTATTACTAATATTTCAGGAAGAGGATTGGGAATGGCTATTGTTGCTGATAAAGTTATTCAATTGGGAGGTATTATCGAAATTGATTCGATAAAAGATAAAGGCACAGTGTTTAAAATTAATCTTCCGCTATCTTTAGCTACCTTTAGAGGTATTATTTTTAAGTTGGGAGAAAATCGCTTTATAGCTCCTACCAATACTGTTGAACGTGTCATAAGAATTAAACGTTCAGAAATTAAAATTATAAAAAATCAAGAAACTATTAATATCGATGGTATTACTTTAAGCTTATTCCAACTTTCTAATATCCTGGGTATTCATCAAAACATTAAAAGTATTAGAAATGATTTTTTACTTCACGTACTTGTTTTATCAACAACTCAGAAAAGACTTGCATTTGTTGTAGATGAGATTATTGGCGAACAGGAAGGTATTATTAAAAGTTTAGGAACTCAATTACTCAATATCCAATATATTTCAGGTGCTACTATCTTAGGCGATGGTAAAATAATTCCAGTATTAAATGTATCCGAATTGATGGATGTTTCAAAACTAAAAAGAGGTCCTTCTATTTCCGCAAATACTGATGCAACAAATGCCAACTTTAAACCTCAACGAATTTTAGTAGTTGAAGACTCTCTTACATCAAGAGCTTTATTAAGAAATATTCTTGAAACAGCTGGTTACGAAGTCAAAATTGCTGTTGATGGTATGGAAGCTTTTTCTATGATTGACACCGAAGACTTCGATTTAATCGTATCGGACATCGAAATGCCACGTATGAATGGTTTTGAACTTACCGAAAAAATTAGGCTCGACAAACATTTAACTAAACTACCCGTTATATTAGTTACTTCTTTAGATTCGCCTGAAGACAAGTTAAAAGGGATGGAAGCTGGTGCGAATGCATATTGTGTAAAAAGCAGTTTCGATCAAAGTAATCTGTTAGAAATAATTCAACGACTGATTTAAATGACCAATGATACCAAAATAAAAATACTAGTTGTAGAGGACTCTGCTGTTGTACGTTCTTTTTTAGTTAATCTTTTAACTGAAGATAGTAGCATTAAAGTAATTGCGACTGCTACCAATGGTGAAGAAGCTGTAGAAATGGCTATAAAATATAAGCCCGATTTAATAACTATGGATATAAATCTTCCTAAACTTAATGGTTTTGAGGCTACTGAAAAAATAATGCACCTTGCCCCTACTCCTATTATTATTGTTAGCAGTAATTACGAGAAATCAAATGTTGATATGTACTTTGATGCACTTAAAGCAGGTGCTTTGGCTATACTTCCTACACCTTCAGGTATTGGGAACAAAAATCATACTGAAAGCGTAAAAGAATTTATAACAATGGTTAAGCTTATGAGCGAAATTAAAGTTATAAGAAAACATGCGACTTCTAAAAAAAATAAAAACACTGAACCTAGTGTATTATATACAAATATGAATGTTATTTCTGAAAACATAAATAATATTCAAATTATTGCAATTGGTGCCTCTGCTGGAGGCCCTCCTATTTTACAGGAAATCTTAAGTAATTTACCAACTAAATTTAACATCCCTATTATTATAGTTCAACATGTTGATCCTACTTTTTCTGAAGGATTGTATCAATGGTTGCTCAATACTACTCACAAAAATATTAAACTTGGCGAAAATGGTGAAACTATCGAGCCTGGTACAATTTATATTGCTCCAAAAGATAAACATATCGGTGTAAGTAGTAATGATAAAATTCAAACATCTGGCAGTGCATCTGAATATAATTGCCGTCCATCAGTATCGTATTTGTTCAGAAGCGTTATGAATACTTATGGTAAAAATGCTGTAGGTATTCTTCTTTCGGGCATGGGAGTTGATGGTGCTTATGAATTAAAAGAGCTAAAAGATGCAGGGGCAATTACAATTGCTCAAGATTTAGACAGTTCGCTAGTTTATGGGATGCCTGGCGAAGCTGTTAAACTAGGTGGAGTTAGTATGGTGCTTACTCCTTCTCAAATCTCAACATTTTTAAGAAATCTAAAACATTAAATAAATATGGAAACATATACTCATTTTAAAATTCAAAACAATTATATTATTGTTGTAGAAGACTCTCCTGTTCAAGCAAAAAAATTAAGATTTTTGCTTGAGCAAAATGGTTTCGAAGTACAAATATGTGTAAATGGTATGGAAGCTTTAGAAACTATAAAAGCTAAAATGCCAACTTTAGTAATTAGTGATATCGTAATGCCCGAAATGGATGGTTATGAGTTTTGTCGCCGATTAAAACAGGACGAAACTTTAAAAGAGATTCCTATTATTCTGCTTACATCTTTACAAGATCCATTGGATATTATTAAAGGTTTACAAGCTGGTGCTGATAATTTTATAACTAAACCATTCGACGAAAACTATCTGGTTTCGCGTATACAATATTTACTCGCCAACAGAAGTATCCGCAGATCGTCTGGTGGTGCCGAAATGGTTATTGAAGTTGTTTTTAGAGGTCAGAAATATAATATCAACTCTGAACGTAAACAGATTCTCGATCTGTTACTATCTGTTTATGAAGCTGCAATTTTACGCAACGACGAACTTATAAAAACACAAGCATTATTACAAACTGCTAATGAAGACCTACAATCAACCAATCAAGAGTTGGAAGCTTTTGCTCGCACGGTTTCTCATGATTTGCGTACTCCTTTACATCAAATAGTTGGTCTAACAGAGATTTTACAAGGTGATTTCTCCGATAAACTTGATGAAGAAGGCAGATCGTTTCTCGAAATAATTATGCAATCTGCTACTAATATGGCTCAATTGGTCGAAGATTTACTAAAACTTTCTATGTCTAATAAAACAAATCTTGAATATGCTAAAGTCGATTTATCAAGATTAGCTAATCAAGTTGTAAATAATTTAAAACAAAATGAGCCTTATCGAAAAACAAATATTTATATTGAAGATAATTTAGAATGCAACGGCGACCAAGGTTTGTTAAAAGTAGTTTTAGAAAACCTTATCGGTAATGCATGGAAATATGGTGGCAAAACAGATGTTTTGGAATTAAAAATTGGACGTTTAACCGATTTTAAAGCCAATGGTTTTTATATAAAAGATAATGGTGTAGGATTTGATGTTAACAGTCGCCATAAACTTTTCAATCCATTTGAACGACTACACTCTAAAGAAGAGTTTCCAGGCACAGGTGTTGGCCTTGCAACTGTAAAACGCATAATAGAAAGACATAATGGGCATATTTGGGCCGATTCTTCAATTGGAAATGGCGCTACCTTTTATTGGACTTTACCTTAATTATATTTTCAAATTCATATTTTATAATTCAAGAAAAAAATAAATTATTAGCCTTATCTTTTTTTTATAAAAATATTCAAAATAATAATCAAACAAGTTGATAGTTTTTTAATAAATTATCAACTTGTTTTGTTTTATATACCAATATTATTTAAATGTTTTCATTGAACTAAAATAATTGTAACATCAAACTATCTTTATTTAAGCATCCTGCATAAAAAGCTTAGCTAATAAATGAGAGTTTCTAATATTTTCATTAAGATGAATAATTCAACTAAATATCAAATTATAACAAGTACCCATGCGGACACAACAATTACCAGTGCGGACGCAATAATTACCCGTGCAGATGGAAAATTTAAGTCTGCAGATGGATAAATTATCCGTGCAAATGGAAAAATTAAATCTGCAGATAGATAAATTACTCGTGCGTATGGAAAATTTGCCTGTGCGTATGGATAATTTACCCGTGCGTATGGAAAAATTACCCGTGCGGACGCAGTTTTATCCGTTTTTGAAAAATTGAATAATATTAAGGAAGTGAATTTTATCAGATTTATTTTTAGCGAATACATCAAACTTATGTGAGTCTATTAAAAAAATAGCTAAATACTGTATAAATAAATTTATTTTTTATGTATTGCTTTTGCTAATTTAATCAATTCTGATTTGCTTATTGAAGATTCTTCTGATTTATTATAAATAATAATTAGAAATATTTCTATATTAGGTTTAGTTTCTTCAACTAAATAGGTAACAATTCTAAATCCACCACTTTTACCTTTTCCTTTTTCTTTATTTGATAATCTTATTTTATATAAATTTGCACCTAAAGATGTTCCAACAGAAGGGTTCTCTATTAATTCTGACTCAAGTTCTGATAACTCGTCTTTTAAAGATGGGTATTTTTTTAAGAATTTTTTATATCTGTTTTCAAATGTAGGGGTAACTAGTATTTTATTTTTCATTAAGCATTTGTCTTAACGATTTTCGTGGAATACTGCCTTTTCTTATCTTTTGTACTTCACTAATTGAAGTCTCAATTTCATCCATAACTGTAGGTTGCGATTCACTTAATGAACTAATATATTTAATAATATTTTGGATGTTTTTTTCATTTACATCAAAAATATATTTCTTTTTCTCATTTTCAATATTTAAACTTATTGTTGACATATTATTTTATTTAGTTTGCAAAGTTAAGCATTATTCAGTTGTTAATGTAATTATAAATAAATAATAAAAATATTTAATATTATATCTTTAAAAAAGGATTCAAACAATAACAATTTTAGTATTATATATAACTCATCGAAACTTCTTTCAGAAACTTCTCCTCCAGCAATCTGGCTATTCGTTTTACAACAGTTCTACGTATCTCCAACTCCACTGGCAAGCTTGGATCCTGATGAGCAATGTTAATTCTGGTGCCTATTACCATGTGTATTTCGTCACTTTCTAAAATCATTTTTACAATTAAATCAGCGGGGCCTTTACCTAATTTAGTCTGATTGGAATAAGCTCTTAATATTTCCGAAACTTTACTTAAAGTAAGAATACCTTCTGTAATCAAATCTACACCCTCCATATAAGAAACAGGTGGCAAATCAGGGTCGTTGAACTCAAAACTATCTGTAATCTCTGCATTAAATTCTCTGGAGATAATATCACAAGTAGTAGCACCACAAAGTATCTTTTGCCCCACAAAATCTCTGACAATCGAAGCATATTCTTCATCCTTATTTTTCTCATATGGAGGGCCGGTACACAACAATAGCTTACGTGGGTCACGCATATAAATTACTGCACAAGTTGTGTCATCTTTTGATTGATAATTGTCGTTGGCGTGGGCTTTATTAACAACTTTAGAAGCCAGTCTTTCAGCCGAAATAAACCTATCTTGTTTTACCAAACCATGTATATAATCCTGTAAAGTATCCCTGCTCCAACCAAACAAATATTTATCATTCCCTCCCATCCCCGACTGTGTAACTCCATCCGAACAAAAGATAATTCTGTCCTCTTTGCGTGGTTTGAAACTACATGAAAGAAGTTCTTTACCAGTATTTTTTTCTGTATTTAAATAAATACAAGTCCATTCGGGTTCAAAAACCTCAGTCCCTCTTAAAATAATACATTGTGGATTGTCGTATTCCAATATTCGCACTTCTCCATCAGCATCAATATCGATAATAGTAAAGGTAGAATAACTTATTTGTCGCTCGCTGCAAACAGGGAGGGTATTCATTATAATTTCGGCTATCTTTCGTGAATCTTTATGCTCTTCAGAAAAGTTAACAGCCATAGTAGCAGTTAAAGTTGCAAGAATATTTGCCTTTACACCGTGACCCATACCATCAGAAAGCACAGTAATAATACGATTTTCTTCTTTTATCTTACGAGTTATAAAAACATCACCACAAATGCGTTCGCCTTCATAGTTTTTTTGATAAGAATTTACTTCAATATGAAACTTACTATCCATAATCTATTTATTTCTTTTGGGATTTGTAAGATTCTATAATCGAATTCAGCATCTTCTCCGTTTTAGCAGCACCTTCGCCTAATAAAAAACCAATCTGTTGTACCATTGATAGATTTTCGTCTATAACATCGGTAACTCTATTGATTACTTCCTCCGATCTTACTTCGGGCGCATACATATCTCTTATTATTGCACCAACAATCTTCTCTTCTTTAATAGTAAATATCGAAACATTTAATAATCCTTCGCCAAAGTGAACATCGCGGTTGAGAACATCCTCTTTATTCATCAAAACAAAAGTAAACAATTTATAAAACTGAACAGGAAGCAATGTCTTTAAATCAGCCCCAACAAGACCAGGAACAATTTCATTAATTTCACTAGCTTCTTCACCCAAAATATTAATAAATCCCTGGTTAGATTGTATTATTTTTAGATGTTCATCAACTATAACTACACCTGCATTTAATTTATGCAACATTGTATTTACAGTTTCTGAAGCTTCTTTTGCCTTTTGTTGCTCAGCTTTCGCAATCTTTTCCGACTTCTTAATAGTATCTTGAGCCTTCGAAAGTTTATCATTAGTTGTCTTTAATGCCTTAATATATTCCTGCTTGCTTTTTAAAGAAAAGGTCAAACACATATCAGGTTTTGCCAAGCCTTTAGCAACTGAAATAGCAAAGTCTCTACACGATTTATAACCGCAAGCTTCGCAACCAATATTATCTTTATGATCTATTTTTCCTATTGCTTTTAAAACTTCCTGAATAACCTCTTCCGTTGGCTCAGGTAGGCGTTGATCGTCGGCTTCAAACGTTCTTGTAAAATCAATATCATTAAACTGCTCAACTTCTTTTTCCCATTTTTCTTTATCAAAATCACGCAAACGTTTGTTTGCATAATCAATAACCAAAGTACGGCGTATAAATTTCTTTCCTCCTCTCGAAGTCCCTGGCCCCATTAAGCATCCATCACAATAAAATAAATTAAAATGATGTTTTATAAATTCAATACTCTCCTCAAACTGTGCAATAGCTGCTAAAGAATTCGCTTTCCCTTCGGCTGAAGTTATCGAACTTGTCAATAGATTTTCATCAATATCTACAGCTTGTAAAAAGCCATTATTAATAGGAAACAAGGAACCTTTATATCCTAAAGGAGCATCAAAATCCGAGAACTCCAGAGTGCTTTCGTGTATAGCATACTCTTCAAAAAGTTCTCTAAGCTCAACAAAAGTTAGTATTTCATCAACTGCAGATTTTGGATCATGTCTTTTAGCACTCCATTTGGAAGCAATGCATGGGCTTATAAAAACTACTTTTACATCCTCACCATATATTCTCTTCACAACTTTAGAAGTTGCCATCATCGGACTTATAAGCGGTACAAGATTGTTTACCAAATCAGGATGAAACTTCTCAATCATCGAAATGATAGGTGGGCATATAGAAGTTATATAATATTTTCCTTTAAAATCATTAATAAAATCTTTGTATTCTTTGGCTATTAAATCAACGCCAAACGAAACCTCATTTACATAATCAAAACCCAATTGCCGAATCATTTGAACAAACTTTCGATAATCGGTAATATCATCAAACTCTCCCGAAATACTTGGCCCAACAATAGCTGCTACTTTACTACTTGAATGCAACAAGGTTTTCACCTCTTCTTTTGAATTGGTATACGAAATAGCCAGAGGTGAACAAACTTTTAGACAGCTGCCACAGCCAATACAACTACTATTATTAACCTCAGGGAATTCCTGATTGGGTTTTACCTGAATTGCATTTACAGGGCATACTCTTACGCAAGCATAACATACTGTGCACAATTCTTTGTTGATATTTATTAAAGGTATATTCATACGTATACTTATTGCTTTTTCTTAAATGTAGCATCGAGTGTGCTTACAATATTATCGCTGCTTACTTTTTCGTGCAAAACGTCTACAATTTTTACAAAAGGTCCTTTATCACATTTACCAAAACAATGGTTGCCGTGAAAATAAACCTGATCCATTAAATTATTTTCTGTTAAATATGTATTGATTTTCTTCACGGTAGCCTTATTTCCTCTAGCAAAACAAGAGCTCCCCAAACAAATCATAATCTCCTTTTTAGTGTCCATTAGTGTTAAATTTTCCTTTGTCAAAATTAATAATTAAAGTGGAATAATGTCATATAAAAAAAACTTTCTTTTATTTTTAGTATAAATAACATTTAAATGATAATAAATATTCTTTTTTTATCGATTATTACCAAAAAAAGAGTACATTTGCATAACAAAATAAATATACTATGGCACA
>CAYRBL010000029.1:14651-16607 GCA_964422385.1 uncultured Bacteroides sp. | reverse complement strand
CTCTAGGTTGATTCAAATAATAATTAACTGAATCTTTATTGGTAGGATATTTTTTGTTCAAAGCTTTGTAATGTTCTGTATTAACAACTATGTTCTGAACAAAATCTTTTATTTCTTCACCCTTTGCATTTCTCCAGGGATTCTCTCCATTCCAATGTTCAAAAAAGCGTTTCTGAAGTTTCTTCATATGCTCGTCAACAGCTGCTTCTGCATAAGATTGCATAGTCAAATCAAGTGTAGTGTAAATCTTCAAACCGTCTTCATACAAATTAAGATGATGCTCTTTTAAAAAAGCTTTTAAATAATTACTTACAGATTCCCTAAAATAAGGAGCCTTCCCATCATAATTATTCTCCACATTATATTTTAAAACCAGAGGAAGTTTACACAACGAATCGTGCGCATCTTTGCCAATAACCTTATATTTAAAAAGCTGCCCAAGCACAACATTTCTTCTTTCAATAGCTCTATCAGGATGGGAGATAGGACTGTAATAGGTAGGAGCTTTAAGCATACCAACCAGCAAAGCAGCTTGTTCGTAATTTAATTGTGATGGTTTTATATTAAAAAAAGTACGCGAAGCAGTCTTAATACCATAGGCATTGCTACCAAAATCAACAGTATTGAAATACATATTTAGGATGGTATCCTTTTTGTAAAACAACTCAATTTTAAGAGCAGTAACCCATTCCTTAAGTTTATAAATAACTGTTTTAACTCCTGGAATAAAGCCAAAAAGACCGCGCGAATAATTTTCTCTTGTTTTAAAAAGGTTCTTAACTAATTGTTGTGTAATAGTACTTCCGCCACGTTTATCGCCCTTAGCCATATACCAAAGGATAGAAAAAGTAGCTTGAATATCTACACCATGATGCTCGTAAAAACGTACATCTTCAGTATTGATTAGCGTTTTGATCATGATAGGGGAGACCTCGCTTAATTTAACAGGGGTGCGATTTTCGTCGAAATATTTACCAATAAGTTTGCCTTCGCAATCATACAATTCGGAAGCTGTTTTCTGTTTTGGATCGTTAATTTGGCTAAGCATAGGCGACTTACCAAAGAGCCAAAGAAAGTTCATATCGATTAATAATAATAAAAATATAAACACAACAAGGACGTGAAAGGTGCGAATTGCAACTTTTGTGTACCATTTATATCTTTTAGGAATGCGAAAAAACGCTTTGATATATCCCAAAAAGAGAAGTGATATCTTCTTAATGAATAGTAAAATTGGAACTAGATATTTCATAGTTGTTATTTTATTAATTTGCTTAAAGCCTCCAATCTTTTTAGTAAAGGAGGATGCGAATAATGAAAGAAAACATAAGCAGGATGCGGACGGAGATTGCTAAGGTTGTCGACAGATAACTTCTTTAATGCAGTGATTAAAGCTTCTGGTTGATAATTAACTCCGGCATATTTATCGGCTTCAAATTCGTGCTTACGCGATAAAATATTCATTACAATCCCTAAGATTGTTGAGATAGGACTGTAGAGCATTCCAAAGGCTAATATCCCGATGTGGAAACTCGATATTTTTACTCCTAATGCTTCGGATAAGATAGGGTTACCTAAGAAGAATGATAAAATAAATAACATCATTCCCGACTGTAATAAGGATATTACAATTCCTTTTAAAGTATGTTTCATTTTGTAATGACCAATCTCATGCGCAAGTACTCCAACAAGCTCTTCAGTAGTATGATTTTTGATTAAAGTATCATATAAAACGATACGTTTCTTACTTCCTAATCCACTAAAATAAGCGTTGGCTTTATTCGAACGTTTAGAACCATCAATAACGAAAATATTGTTAAGTTTAAAACCAACTTTGTTTGCAAAAGCCTCTATAGCGATTCTGAGTTCACCATCTTCTAAAGGAGTTTGCTTGTTGAATAAAGGAACAATTATGGATGAATAAAACATCGTCATAAATATCATAAATATACTCAA
>CAYRBL010000029.1:13321-14551 GCA_964422385.1 uncultured Bacteroides sp. | reverse complement strand
ACAAAAGAAAAAGTAGATGTTAGGGTCGAGAACTTTTGATTAGCTTTCTGGTAGTCCTGTGATTTCTTGTACTTCTCTGCGTCGTAAATACCTTCTAAATCTTTAGGAAGTTCGTTGCTCCAATAAGTACTGTTTAAATAGTCGAGTATCTGCTCTAAAATAAACTCAAACGCAATGATTGCTATTATAATATAAAAGAGAATGTGTGACATAAATTTAATTTGTTTTTACTTATTCTTAAACGTACCCCATTATTTTATATGTAAGATATCCTACTACTTCATGAAGATAATCTGTCCAACACTGGAAACTATCCAACTGAGGAATAAAAAGGTATTCTATATTATAATACCTTCTCCCCGAAATTTTATTTGTTGGATAAACATCCATATTAAAGCCCTCTTTTTTATAACAAGCCAACGAACGACGCATGTGTTTTGCAGAAGTTATTAAAAGGTATTTTCCACCAATAGGATACTCTTTCGACAATATGTTTTTACTGTAAATAGCATTCTGATGTGTATTGTCGGATAAGGAATCAACCAAAATAACACTGTCAGGAACACCTATGTTTATTAAATAATTCTTTATAAAAGATGCTTCATATTGGTCCTTATAAATAAGATTACCTGGACCACCCGTAAACAACATCTTTTTAATTCTACCTGTTTTATAAAGTTCTAAAGCTTGTAAAAACCTATCAGAACTCATCCTAAAGATATTTCTTTTATACAAATGGTCATATGTAACTATACCGCCACCAAGCACAATACCTACATCATAAGATGAAGCTAGCTTAGCTGTATCTGTGTATTCTATCTCCCATCTTCTCATAAACTCATCACTAATAAATCTATTTGAAAAGAATAAGAACATTATAATTGAAATAAGGAATAGTCTTCTTGCCAAACGTTTTCTCTTTTTTATAAAAAAAGCAATAATTAGCAACGCAAGGATCCAGAATAAAGGACTTAAGAAATAACCTAGTATTTTTGATAAAACGAAGAACATAAATCTGTTTTAATAACCACCATTACGTTTTCGAATAAACCATTCTGCAGAAAATAGTGCCAATATTATGAAGAATATCCAATAAAGATTTAGGATATTATTATAACGCTTTTGAGTATAGTTTACCGTTTTAATATCGTTTCTGCTGTTTAATTTTTCAATTAAAGAATTTAATTGATTAGGATAAACCATCTCTCCACCATGTTTTTTGGCAAGGTT
>CAYRBL010000029.1:0-13221 GCA_964422385.1 uncultured Bacteroides sp. | reverse complement strand
TTTGTAAATATTTCGTCAAAGGCTTCGTGATTGTTTTTTTGAGCATAATTAGAAAGTTTCCATTTCCATAAACCTTCGCCTGCAATCACAGCATATTTTGAAGTCTGGTTTTGATTGAAAAGTATCAAAGGTTGCTTGCTAACTACATTTCCTATCTTTTGAAACATCATAGTTTCTGCGGAAGCCGTTAATTTATAATCTCCATACACACATAATAAAGGTGGGAAATTATTCAAAACTTTTTTTGTTTCTTCACTTAAAGTGAAAAAGGCAAACTCGTTTGCTAAAGAAGGAATAACTTCATTAGCGTTCTGGTTTTTTATCAAAATATTTAAACCAACATTCATACTGTTCAGCTGATTGTAGTTGGTTTGAGTTCCTAATATAAAAAGAGTAGGTATATTATATTTTTGAATATCGGCTTGTATTCTACTGAACATGTTATTACTTGCAGGAAGCTGATGAAGAATTATGAGATTATAATTAGAGATCGGTTTATTAAAGTCAGCTAAAATGTAATCTTCGATATCATAATTACGATTCGATTCCAGCGTTTGTTTAATTGCAGAAATGTCAGGATGAGGAGCATTGGAAAGTATTAATATCTTCTGCCTCGAATCCAAAACTTCAATAAAAATATCTTTTGTATTATTAGATAAAGTTATTTCATCACTTACTGGCGAGATACTAACTTTATAATGTTGTAACCCACTTTCCTTGGCTTCTAATTGCACATTAATAGTTTCGGTATACTGCTCATTATTAATGTTAATATTTTTATTAAAAAGTTCTTTACCATCTTTGGTAACTTTAACTTTAGCAGATAATCCTTTTGCCATGTTAGCATTTGCGATAATCTCTATAGGGAAACTACTACCCAAATAAACGATTCTGTTGTAATTTACCTTTTGAATCAACAGATCTTTCCTGACAACGGTATCGCCTAAAGCAACAGTATATACAGGGCTTTTGATCTTTTGAGTGGCATAAATAGGATTGATACCTTTATTATAGATACCGTCGGTGGCAAGTATGATTGCGCCAACGTTTCTATTCGCATAACGGGTAACCATATCTTCAAACAAGCCTGATATATCAGTTTGTTTGCCTTTAAAACCAAAGTTTAAACCCTCTGCAACTGTATTGTCGAAGCTAAAAGTACGCACATCGTACTTGCTGCCTAGTTCGTTAACTAACTTCTCAAGATTGTCTTTATATTCTTTTTTATAAAAACTACTGTCTTTATTTATTACAATAGATTGAGAGTTGTCCTGCGCAACAATGATGATAGGCTTTTCGCTGTTGCGGGTTGTTGATTTAATTAAAGGTGATAGCAACAAAAAGGAAATTAAAAATACACTAATAAAACGTAAAGCTGCCATCACTTTTACAAGTATTGGCGAGAATTCATGTTTCTTATCTTTGTAATAAAGAATGGCCGAATAGGCTATACCTGTTAGGATACAGAAGATAAAAAACCACGAAGGATAGTCTGTTACTATGTTCAATTTACTAATTATTAATGGATGTGAATTTCCAATTTCCTTTTGCTCTTTTTATTTAAATGATATAAAGAAAATTCTTTATACAATAGTTTTTTAGGTGTTCATTCCACCGCAAACCTGGATTACCTGACCGCTTACATAAGAAGAAAGATCAGAGCCAAGGAATACGCAAACATCTGCAACGTCCTCAGGCTTACCTGTGCGACGTAACGGAATGTTTTTAACCCATCCTTCTTTTACTTCTGCTGGCAAACCGGCTGTCATTTCTGTTTCGATGAAGCCCGGAGCTATTGCATTGCAACGAATATTTCGTGAACCTAGTTCGATGGCTATGGATTTAGTGAAACCAATGATACCAGCTTTTGATGCTGAATAGTTTGACTGTCCACCGTTACCGGAAACGCCAACAACAGAACTCATGTTAATGATTGAACCAAATCTTTGTTTCAACATTACTTTTTGAACTGCTTTAGTGAGGTTGAATACTGATTTTAAGTTTACTTTTATAACCAAATCCCAATCGTTTTCGCTCATTCGCATTAATAATTGGTCGCGGGTGATGCCGGCATTGTTGATAAGGATGTCGATTTGACCAAATTCGGCTTGTACATCGCTTACTAATTTATCTGAAGATTCGAAAGAAGAAGCATCAGATGCATAAGCCTTAGCTTTAACGCCATAAGATCTTATTAATTCTTCAACTTGTTGTGCGTTTTCATCGTAATTGAGGTCTGAAAATGCAACATTGCAGCCGTGCATAGCAAATCTAACTGCGATTGCTTTCCCAATTCCTCTTGAAGCGCCTGTAATTAAGGCTGTTTTTCCTTCCAGTAATTTCATTTGTGTAAAAATTTAAATTCCTTGCAAAAGTAATAAAAATTTGCCTACTATTATATATAATGTTTCGTTGTTGATAAAAAGTATTGAATTCTCAAAAAATATTACCCGTTTTATGCATTTTTTGTGTGATGATATCTTTAATTATACCAATATTTTGTTTTATCTTTTTTAAAGTATAAATGTTTTTACAATTGGTTTGTTTTATTTTGCGAAAGCTAAAAACATTTTTTCTTCTATTTTAAGATGTTTTTCCAAGACAAAAAGCCCGTTTGCACAGACCTTAGAAAAGTTCACACAGACCTTAAGGATTTACACATAGAGCCTCGTGTTTTGCACATAGCCGCTCATACTTTTCACGAGGACCTTAGGATTTTACACGAGGACTCTCAAGAATAGTGCAAGCTGTTTGAGAAGTACACATACACCTTAATTATTTACACATAGAGTATAATATTTTACACATGGGGTATAAAACTTTACACATGGACCTACATTTTCTGTGTTTTTAATATAATACTTTCTTCATCGAGTCTAAAAAGTTACACATAGAGTATAAAAAATCACACATAGAAATAAATAGTTTACACACCGACAATCTAATTAAGCTTTTAGATGCAAAAATTAAACTCTAAAGTGATAGCATAAAACTTTAAGCTGATAACATAAAACTTTAAGATCATAATAAAAAACTTTAAGGTAAGAAAACAAGACTTTAAGATCATAAAATAAAATTTTAAGGTAATAACATAAAACTTTAAGGTGATAACATAAAACTTTGAGGTTAGAAAATAAAACTTTAAGGTGATTACATAAAGCTTTAAGATTATAACATAAAACTTTAAGGTTAGAAAATAAAATTTTAAGGTTAGAAAACAAAACATTGCCTCTATAAAACAACACTTTTTGATGCTAACTAAAGGCTTTTATATTAAAAATAAAAACATATAGGTTCGAATTGGTAATTTTAAGGTGTTAACTAAAGGCTTTTATACCATAATAAATAACTTTAAGCTTTTAATAGGAAATTTATAGGCATATCTAAAGACTTTTAAACCTTAAAATAAAACTAAATAATTATAAAGTAAAACATTGAGATACTATATAATTATAATACTTAATTTAAAACTAAAATAGATATCTTAATATAAATTATAACAATTAAAAAAATTAGAGTATTCTCTTTTACAGCTTAATATTTGAAACATTCTTTTTAGATTAAAACCTACATTTTTGTTTTTATTAACATAAAAAAAAAAATATGTTAACGAGTATTGATGTTTATCAATTATATTTTGATATTTCATTAGGAAATCCAAAGCATATATCATTAAATCTATTTCAATTCTTTCCTTATTATTTATTAGAAAAAAATATTGATATAATATTAACACAGATTACCAGCATTCTATTCTTAAATTTTAAAATATTACTTTTAAATTAGCAATTTATAATTAATAATATGTAAATAAGTATTAGAATACCTCTATTATATAGGTACTTCTTTACTCAAATATTTTTACTATTTTTGCATTGTTAAATTTGTAACAGAAAATTAGAGTTTTAGAAGCTATTTAATAATATTTTTTAATAATAAAATCAATTTAAATTTATCACTTTTTTTATGAGAAAACAATTTCTACTATTAGTCCAGAAGTTTGGACTTCAGTTTACTGCGATTCTCTTTGCAATGCTGCTTTTTAGCGGACAAAGCAAGGGGCAGACGGCAGGAACGTTAACATTTACAATTAATCCGGTGGCGCATCCAACTGCTAGCTACACTCCAAGACATCTTGCAGCAGTGTGGATTGAAACTGCATCCGGAACTTTTGTTAAAACAAGAAACAGGTACACCGGTACCAGTAATCAAAGCCATTTGGCCAACTGGAACACAGCTTGTGCTTATAGTGTAGTGGATGCAACGGCTGGCGCAACATTGACTACCTATACTCCAGTGACCATAACTCCCTGGACTGGTAATGATATTGCAGGGACTACTCCCTACAATCTAGTTCCAGACGGTAATTACAGAGTTGCTTTTGAATTTGCATGGGACGATCCTAATGGGCCAACAACAAGAGACATTGTTTATGTGCCATTTACAAAAGGACCATCAGCAGTTAATTTAACTCCTGCTGACGTAACTAACTTTACTGGAATGTCTTTAACCTGGACACCTACATTCACGAATACTATTTCTACTTTAGTAGTTTCTCCTGCTACTTATGCTGCCGGTGCAGCTATTGCAGCTGTTCCTTATAACGTTGCAGGTGGTACTATTTATAATAATAATGTATTTACAACTCAACTTTCTGATGCAAACGGAAGTTTTGCTAACCCTATTAATATCGGAACATTTACAGGAACAGCTTCAGGTACTGTTACTAATTCGGTAATTCCTGCAGGAGTTCCGGGAGGTACAGGTTATAGAATCAGAGTTGTGGGAAGCCAACCAGCAACTATTGGTACTGATAATGGTACTAATATAACTATTACTAACGGCGTTTCTCCAACATTAACAGCAGCAGTTGGTGCTACTGTTGACAACCCTTTTACAGTTACTTTTACTGATGATCCAACCTGGAGAGCAGCTATCACCGGCGTTAGTGTTGGTGGTGTAGCTTTAACTTCAGGATATACTGTTGCAGCAGGCACTATCACTTTTACACCTTCGGCATCATTGCCTTTAAGCTTATTACAAGCTGCAGGAGTAAAAAACATAGTTGTAAGTGCTACAGCATACGGGGACGCAAGCGTTAGCCAAACTTTAAATGCAGGTATTTCTACAAAATTAGGAGTGAAAACACAACCTATTTCACCATTAACAAATGGAGCATTATTCGCTACACAACCTGCCGTATATATTCAAGATCAATACGGAAACACAACTACAAGCACAGCTACAGTTACAGCAGCAGTTGGAACAGGTACCTGGACTTTGGGTGGTACAACATCAGCAACAGCAATTGCAGGAACAGCTACTTACACCGATTTAACAGCTACAACAACCGTTTTAGGGGGTTCTACAATAACTTTTTCTTCAACAGGATTAACATCAGTTTCATCCAGTACATTTTTTATCCCTTTTCCTTTAACAGGAACTTTTACAGTAGGTACAGGTGGCGATTTTAGCTCCTTTACACGTGCCGACGGATTATTTTCAGTAATAAATTCATCTGGATTATCAGGAAATGTAACTATAAATGTTATCAGTGATATAACTAACGAAAATGGTGCAGTTGCTTTAAATCAATGGACAGAAACAGGAGCAGGTTCTTATACCTTAAATATTCAACCAAGTGGTGGAGTAAGCAGGACATTATCAGGAACATTAGCTGGCCCGTTATTTAATTTTAATGGTGCCGACAGAGTTAATATAAATGGATTGAACACTGGAGGAAATGCACTTGTAATTTCAAATTTAAGTACAGTTGCAACAGCAGGTACTTCAACAATTCAATTTATTAACGACGCTACAAATATTAGCATTACTAATTGCTCAATTTTAGGCTCGTCAATTACTCCACTTGCTACCAATGGTGGTACAATCTTCTTTAATACAGGTACTACTACAGGTAATGATAACATTACAATAGCTAATTGTAAAATAGGACCAGCAGGTACAACTTTGCCTTCAAAAGCTATTTATGCAAATGGAAGCACTACTTCTGCAACTATTGCTAATAGTACAATTAGTATAAATAACAACGAAATATATGACTTCTTTTTAACAGGAGGTTGTGCAGGTATCTATGCATTAACAGGCAATACCGACTGGAGTATCACTAATAATAAAGTGTATCAAACTGCTACACGTACTTTCACGTCTTCTGGAACTATGAATGGGATTTATTTTGTTAATTCTACTTATGGTGATAATGTTCAGATTACGGGAAATACAATTGGATATAATTCAAATGCCGGAACTGGTACATTTACATTAGCAGGTACTTCATCAGGTGCATTTCAAGGAATATATATGCAAACAATGTCAATTGCGGCAGTTGCTTGTAATATTAATAATAATATTATTTCTGATATTTCATTAACATCTTCTAGTGGAACGTTTACAGGTATCTACAATAATTCTTCAGCTTCATCTAATACAATTAATATTAATGGTAATCAAATTAAAAATATTGCACTTTTAACTACAACAGGTACTGCTCAAGCAATATATACAGGTTCGGCAACTACTTTAAATTGTAATTCAAATACAATTGATGGTATTACCAGAAATGCTGCTGGAACTTATTATGTGGTTAGATATAATGCTCCAACTACCATTAATTTTAATAATAATATTATCAGAAATATTGCTTCAAATGTCACAGGATCAACTTCTGCTTTCTATGCAATTTATTCGAGTGGTAGTGTAGTTACCGAGAATTTTGCTGGTAATAATGTGTATAATTTAACTTCAACAGCTACCGGTGCTCAAAATATTATTGGATGGTATTCTACTTCATCAACAGGTACAAAAGCTATTCAGAATAATAAATTTTATAACTTTACAGTAGGTGCTGGTTCAGGGGTACTTTATGGAATAAGAATGGTTACCGGTACTACAAATGAAATTAGCGGAAACCAAGTTTATACTTTTAGTGGTGGTATTACTCAGTATGGTATTAATATTGGTGGTGGTACGACTAATAATGTCTTTAAAAATAAAATTTATGATTTATCTAGTTTAAATACTGCCCCAGTTATTTATGGTTTATATGTAAGTGCAGGTACTACAAATAATATCTATAATAATATAATTGGTGATTTAAGAGGAACAGCTGCAAATGCAGTGAATCCTTTAGTTGGGATTTATCTTAATGCAGGTACTACAAATAATATTTATAATAATACAGTTTATTTAAATGCAACAAGTTCGGGAGCAGCTTTTGGCTCTTCAGCTTTATATGCGTCAATTACTCCAACTGTAAACTTGCGTAATAATATTTTGGTAAATACATCTACACCTAATGGAGCTACAGGTTATACTTGCGCGTATCGTCGTAGTGCAGGTGCAGCTGGCAATCTTTCAAGCTATGCTGCTACATCAAATAATAATTTATTTTATGCAGGAACTCCTGGTACAAATAATTTGATTTATTATGATGGAACAAGTTCGGCTCAAACTATTGCAGCTTATAAAGCAGGTGTTTTTACAGCAGGAACTATTGCGCCAAGAGATGCGAATTCAATTTCAGAAAATCCAAACTGGTTAAGTACAACAAGTTCTGCTGCTACTTATTTACATATTAATACAACTATTGCTACTCAAATAGAAAGTGGAGGCGCAACTATTGCAACTGTTACTGACGACTTTGATGGTGATGTACGTAATGTTTCAACTCCAGATATAGGCGCAGATGAATTTAGTGGAGTAGGTGTAGATTTATCAGCACCAGTTATTTCATTTACGAATCTTGGTAACCAAGTTGCGAATGCTACTATTATATTAACTGCTAACATTAATGATATGACAGGAGTTCCTACATCAGGAACAGGCCTGCCAGTTTTAAACTATAAAGTTAATTCAGGAACTTATACTTCTGTAACAGGAGTGTCAATAGGCTCAAATCAATATACATTTACTTTTACACCTACAACAGTTGTTGGAGATATCGTTTCATATTATGTGGTTGCACAAGATTTAGCTATTGCTAAAAATATAGTTGCATATCCTTCTTTAGGTGCAAGTGGGTATACAGTTGATCCTCCTACATGTTCTACTCCTCCTACTACTCCAATTACATTCTTGGTAGGTGCTACTTATTCTGGTTCATATAATGTTGGAACAACTGAAACTTATACTTCTTTGACAAGTGCTGGTGGTTTGTTTGCAGCTCTTAATACAGGAGTAGTTACAGGAAACTTAACTATTAATATTACTTCTGATCTTACAGAAACAGGACTTAATTCTTTAAACCAATGGGCAGAAGCAAATGGAAGTGGTTATACAATGACAATTAAACCTAATGGTGGTGTTGCAAGAACTATTTCTGGCACTGCTGATGGTATGCCACTTTTAAGTTTTAATGGTGCTGACAGAGTTACTCTAAATGGTTTGAATGCTTCTGGAAATTCATTAACAATATCTAATTTAAGTGTAGCTGCTACAGCTAATACTTCAACCATTCAATTTAGTAATGATGCAACAAATAATACAATTACTAATTGTACTATTTTAGGTTCTGCAACAGTTCCTTTAGCTACTAATGGTGGTAATATTTGTATTAGTACAGGTACAACCACTGGAAATGATAACATCACAATTTCATATTGTAAAATTGGAGCTGCAGGTACTAACTTGCCTTCGAAAGGAATTTGTGGTATGGGAAGTACCACTTCAGCTACTATTGCTAATAATAATGTTACGATTACTAATTGCGAAATTTATGATTTCTTCTTAACAGGAGGTTGTGCAGGTATCTATGCTACAGCAGGTAATTCTGACTGGACTATATCTTATAATGATATTTACCAAACAGCAACAAGAACTTTTACTGCAGCAGGCACTATGACAGCTATCTATTTTGTGAATGCAACTTATGGTGATAATGTTCAGATAACAGAAAATACAATTGGTTATGCTTCAAGTGCAGCTACTGGAGTATTTACTTTGTCTGGTAGTACTATTGCAGGTGTTTTCCAGGGAATTTATTTACAAACAATGTCAACTGCAGCAACTCCATGTAATATTAATAATAATATAATTAGTGATATTTCATTAACGTCAGCTTCAGGAGCTTTTACAGGTATTTATAATAATTCTTCAGCATCTTCTAATACAATTAATATTAATAGCAATCAGATTAAAAATATTTCTTTAGTAACAACTACGGGAACTGCTCAAGCTATTTATACAGGTTCTGCTACTAATCTTACTTGTAATTTTAATACAATTGATGGTATTAGCCGTAATGGTGCAGGTACTTTGTATGGTATTCAATACAATGCTCCAACTAATATCACTTTAAATGGTAATACTATAAAGAATCTATTTTATACTAGTACAAGTGGAACTTCAGCTTTTTATGGTATTTATTCAGGTAGTTCTGCAGTTAATGAAACTTTAATTGGAAATAATGTTTATAACTTAACCTCTAGTTCTACTGGATCACAAACAATCATTGGTTGGTATAACAATACAGGTTCAGGTATAAAAACTGTTCAAAATAATAAATTCTATAATATTTCTGCAGGTGGTGGTGCAACTATCTATGGTTTCAGATTAAGATATGGTACAACAGTTGAAGTAAGTGGAAATTCAGTTTATTCTATTAGTGGTGGTTTAACTACTTATGGAATGTATATTTACCCTTCTTCAACTACTACTAATATTTTTAGAAATAAAATTTATGATTTGTCTTCAATCAATACCAGCGCGACAATATATGGTCTTTATATAACTAATGGAACCAATAATACAATTTATAATAATATTATTGGTGATTTAAGAGCTACTGCATCTAATGCTGACAATACTGTTAATGGAATTTATCTTGCAGGAGGAACTGCAAATAATTTATATTATAATACTGTTTATTTAAATGCCAGCAGTACGGGAGCTACATTCGGAAGTTCTGCTTTATATACTTCTACAACTCCTGTTTTAGATTTAAGAAATAATATTTTTGTTAATAATTCAACACCAAATGGCACAACAGGATTTGCAAGTGCAATTCGACGTAGTGATGCAACTTTAACAAACTATGCGTTAACTTCAAATAATAATTTATATTATGCAGGAACACCTGGTACAAATAATTTAATAATGTATGATGGAACTACTTCTTACCAAACATTAGCTAGTTATCAAGCTTTACTTGCTACACGTGATATAGCATCAGTATCTGAAAATCCTTATTGGACAAGTACTGTTGGTGCTGATGCAGGATTCCTCCATATTAATGTTTATATTCCTACTGCAATTAGCAATGGAGCCGTAAATATTATTGGAATTACTACTGATTTTGATGGAAACATTCGTCAGGGTAACGCTGGTTATACAGGTATTGGAACAGCTCCTGAAATAGGTGCTGATGAATTTGATGTTGCTGTTGGTTGTACAGGAACTCCAGCTCATTCTTCAGTTTTAGGTTCTACAACTTTGTGTTCGGGAACTGGAACTACTTTATCATTAAATACTACCTATACTGATCCTGGTATTATTTATCAATGGAAAAAAGCAACTACAATAACTGGGCCTTATACTAATATAGGTATAGCACCTACTCAAACTACAGGAAACTTATCAACAACTACATATTATAAATGTGTTGTTACTTGTGGAAGCAGTAGTTTATCTGATACCTCAGATATCGCAACTGTAGAAGTTTCTCCACTTTCTGTTGGTGGTAGTGCTACAGCAACGACTTCACCTGTTTGTACTGGAAGTAATACTACTATTAATTTAACAGGAAATGTTGGAACTATACAATGGCAGTCTTCTGCAGATAATTCTGTTTGGAATAATATTAGTGGAGAAAATACTTCTTCTTTAACAACAGCTAACTTGAGTGCAATTAGCTATTATCGTGCAATAGTAACTAGTGGAGTTTGTACTTCAGCTAACTCTTCAGTTGCTACAGTTAATGTTGATGCACTTCCTGTTGCTGGAACAGTTACCGGTGGAACAACTTTATGCTCTGGTAGTATAAGTGGTTTGTTAACATTAGGAGGATATACAGGAACTATTTTAAGATGGGAATCTTCAGTAGATGGAAATACTTGGAGCCCGATAACAAATACATTAGCGACATATACTTCAAATACCTTAACTAATTCAACTCAATTTAGAGCTGTAGTAAAAAATGGAGTTTGTAACTCTGTAAATTCAGTTGCTACAATTGTTAATATTGATTCTACAACTTATGCTGGTGAAGTTACTGGTGGAAGTACTATTTGTTATGGTACTACCAGTGGTGTTTTAACTTTAGGTACTCATATTGGTTCTGTTTTAAGATGGGAGTCTTCAGAAGATGGCTCTATTTGGACACCTATCGCAAATACATTACCTACTTATACTTCAGGTGCTTTAACAACAGCTACAATGTTTAGAGCAGTTGTTCAAAATGGTAGTTGTAATATTGAGAACTCAATTGAAACTACTGTTAATGTTGATGCAGCTACTGATGCAGGTGCTGTTACAGGAGGTACTACAATTTGTTATGGATCTACAAGCGATATCTTAACTTTAGGTACTCATACAGGAAACATTATTAGATGGGAGTCTTCAACCGATGGTACAAACTGGACTCCAATTTCAAATACTTCTGCTACCTATACTTCTTTGGCTTTAACAGCTACAACTCAATTCAGAGCAGTTGTTAAAAATGGAGCATGCTTTTTTGGATATTCAATTCCAACTACAGTTACAGTTGAAGCTCTAACCATTCCTGGTACTGTAACAGGGGGAACTACTATTTGTAGTGGAAGTACTAGTGGTTTATTAACTCTAGGAACTCATTTAGGAAATGTTATTAGATGGGAATCTTCAATAAATGGTACAAACTGGGTGCCTATTGCAAATACACTATCAACTTACACTTCTGATGCATTAAATGCTACTACTCAATTTAGAGCTGTTGTGCAGAATGGCGTTTGTAATTTAGATTATTCAACACCTACTACCGTTAATGTTGATGCAACAACAAATGCAGGTGCAGTTACAGGTGGATCAACAATTTGTACTGGTAGTTCAAGTAGTTTATTAACTTTAAGTAATTATACAGGAACAGTACAAGGATGGGAATCTTCAACAGATGGTACTATTTGGACGCCTATTTCAAATACATTACCAACATATACTTCAGGAGCATTAACTAATAATACACAATTTAGAGCAGTTGTTAAAAATGGAACTTGTGGTATAGTAAAATCAATAACTACCACAGTTAACGTAACTCCAGCTGCAAGTGTTTCTTTTAATCCAGCAATATCTACACGTTGTCAAGGTGCTGGGGTTTCTATTAATCAAGCCACAGCAACAAATTCAAATAGTTTAGTTTATAGCTTAGATGGTGCTAGTATTAGTGGTGGAAATTCAATTAATCCTAATACTGGCGTTGTAACATTTGTATCTACATGGAATGGAACTACAACAATTATTGCTACAGCAACAGGATGTAATGGCTCTACAGTTGCAACAAAAGTTATTACAGTAACTCCAAGTGTAACTATTACACCATTCTCTCAAGCAACATCTACACGTTGTCAGGGTGCAAATACAACATTATATACTACTACTGCTTTAAATTCTACAGGAATAACCTATAGTTTGGATGCAGCAAGTTTAGCAGGAGGAAATACTATTAACTCAACTTCAGGATTAGTTACATTTGCTTCTACTTGGAATGGTATTACAACTATCACTGCAACTGCAGCAGGTTGTAACGGTCCTGCACTTGCTAGTCATGTTGTAACTACAACTCCAAGTGTAACAATTACACCATTCACTACTTCTACATCAACTCGTTGCCAAGGAGCTGGAACAATAACACAAACTACTACTGCAAGTAATTCTACAGGAATAACCTATAGTTTAGATGCAGCAAGTCTTGCAGGTGGAAATACTATTAATGCAACTACTGGTTTAGTTATATTTGCCTCAACCTGGCATGGAACTAGCACTATTATAGCAAGTGCTTCTGGATGTAATGGTCCTGCATTAGCCACTCATATTGTAACAACAACTCCTACTGTAACAATAAATCCTTTTTCAACAACTAATTCTACAAGATGTCAAGGAATAGGAACAATTACTGCTACAACAACAGTAAATAGTTCAACTGGTATTACCTATAGTTTGGATGCAGCAAGTATTGCAGGTGGTAATACAATCATTGCTGCAACCGGTGAAGTTACTTTTGCAGCTTCATGG
>CAYRBL010000028.1:10380-16691 GCA_964422385.1 uncultured Bacteroides sp. | reverse complement strand
CGGAAAGTGTGTACTCTTTGCCGAATAGTACGTACTCTTCATTGAATAGTGTGTACTCTTTACAGAATAGTACGCACTCTTCGTCGAATAGTATGTACTCTTTGTCGAATAGTACGTACTATTCGACAATGAGTACATACTATTTTTATGGGAGTAATGTCTATTTATTTTATTTTAAATTAAACCAAAAGAAGGATTTAATTTTAAATATATATTAAAAGATAGGGATTTGGACTTCGTAATTTTATTACATCGAAGATTATATTCGGTTTTAATTAGGGGTAGTTTTACAATTATTATCAAAGTATATGATATGGTTGTTTTAGTCGGATAATAAATTAAGAATGGTGTAAGTCCTATTTTCCTTTATTTAGATATATTTTTTAGGCAAAATTACTTCTTCTATTTTTATTAATGGCAAATAATAATGTTTCCTGTTTAATAAAGTTGTAAACATTTTTATTTATTGTAATAAGAATAGAAATTTAAAAGCATTCCCGTAAGGGGAAAATAAAAAAAATGACAAAGCTACTTAATGTTTGAAATGCCAAAGGTTGGGAAATATAATTGTAAACGAGTAATGTATGGCAAAAGATTGGTACCTTAAAGCTCTTATTTAGGATTTGTGTAGTCGTAATATAGGATTTGAATCTTGCGTTCGAGGGCTGCTGCTCTGCTGTATACTGAATTGCGAAGATCGTTGGGATTGTCGCTTACATTTTTTGCAGCCTGACTTTTGCCTAAAGGCTCTTCATAGATAATAAGTTTGCCTCCATTTGGCGAATTAGCGTTGAGATAGGGGAGGAAGATACCCTGATTGTATTCTTTTAAATAATTTACCAAACTTGCAATACGACGTTTGGTAAGGTTAATATTATAAGCTTCGTTGTTGAGCGGACTGGCATATCCTTTAACAGTTATTTTAACTTCTCTGCCAACTTGCAGGTCTTTCAACAGCAAAGCAGTAAACTTTTCGAGGTCTTTGAAACTATTACTAACATAAGCATTGAAAAAGGTATCAATATCAGCAATCGCCTTTTGCTTTTCGATGTCCTTTAAACCTTTTGAATATTCATTTTTATACTTGTCTTTCATATCAAAATAATCGGCTAGACATTGTTTGTAATTCTTCTCGGTAGTAGTGCGCAGGGTTGCAGGATCGGGCTCATCGTTATGGAAATACAAAGTAATTGGGAGCAAAAGATGGACAGATTCTGATATGGTAAGACTGTCCTTTTTTACTTCTTTATTTTTTATAACAGGTTTATAAAGATAATAAAAGATATCGTTGCAACAGGTTTCACCTTTAATAAAAAAAGAACCGGGACGATTGGAAGTAAAATAGCCTTCGAGGCTGTCCTCGTTTACCGAATAATACAAATCGTTGTAGCTTGTATTTACAGGGTAGCCTAGATTGTTAGGTTCTGTCCATTGATTTAAAGTGCCTGTTGAATTAAAAATATCATAGCCTCCTAAGCCCTTATGCCAGTCGCTGCTGAAATATAATTTGCCTGCATTTTGATCATAAAAAGGAGTAATTTCGTTGCCGGGAGTATTGATGACGCTACCAAGATTAACAGCTTGCTGATAATCGCCATTTGAATGAATGGAATACCACAAATCAAGCTGCCCAAAACCACCAGGACGGTTAGAAGTAAAGTACAAAACTTCTTTGTCATTATTATAAGTTATGCAAGGTTGGGTAGCAGTATAACCAGGGCTGTTGATATTATTATTTAGTCTTCTTGCCTTTTGCCACTTGCTGTTCTTTAGTTCGCTAACATAGATTTCGCAGATCATTTCGCCAGCATCATTTTGATTGCAACGTGTAAAATAGGCTTTATAATTCTTTGAATCTATAGTGATATTTGCAGAGTTAATCTCAGGGTCGTTGATGCCACCTTTTAATACTTTAGCATTTGAATAACCTGCAACAGAAATCCTGGAAGTATAGATTTGAGATAAGGAAGCATCGGGTAAAAGGGATTCGAAATCACTGCTGACAACTGAACGAAACGAAGAAAACAAAAGGGCAGAATCGCCCAATTGTAAAGCCCCAAATTCGGAATAAGGAGTGTTAATGTTTTTGCCAAGGTGTGTGATTTCAACCTTGGTAGTGTCTTTCATTAGTTCAATAGCATACTCAGTTGAGCTGATTCCTTGCTTAGTTTTTTGAGTATAGAAATCGTTTTTATCTTTATTTAATTCATAAAAATCTTTATAACTCTGGAGTGCGAGCTCGTATTTGCCGTTGTATTTATTCATCTCGGCATAGTAAAAACCAGCCAAAGGATATGCTTTATTGTTATCTTTTTTTAATATGATAAGAAAGTAATTTTCGGCATCAACATAGTTGTTGTAAAGCCGGCATGAGTTGGCATATTTATAAGCTAAATCAAGATTCGAATTGTCTTTTTCCAAAAGTTGTTTGTAGTAAACAGCAGCATTAAAATAGTCGCCGTGATTATAGGTGTCATCAGCAAGTTTAAGCCTTTCTTCATTGGTTTGCGCAAAGCAATTATAAGAAAAAAGACTTAGCATTAATAAAAACAAAAGACAGAATCTTTTTACTGAGAAGGATTTCCTCAGTAGCTTCAACTTTGTAAAAAGACAGCTATGTATGTTTAGAAAATTGGACATCTTATATCTTTTACTTTTGGTTGATTGTGGTAGCTTATAATATAAATAAGAGAGATTTCGTAGCCACCGAAATATCTACTTGCAGGGTGCAAATCAGAGAAGTTGAAATCGTAGCTAATGCCTATTGAAGTTTTGCGCATATCGAGGCCAACGCTAACAATAGCTGCGTCGTTTTGCCTGATAAAAGAGCCGAAGTTTAAGGCGGAATAATAAAAGGGATTACGTTCCATTATAAACTTAAGCGTAGCACCATAAGTTAGTTCGTTGTAGTTAGCTTGATTCATATATAAAAAAGAAGGGATAATATCGATACTACTGGCAACAGGGAACGAAGAATTGCCATAGAAAACGAGTCTTCTGTTTAAAACTACATCGCTATTATCGAAGAACGAAAGCTTGGGTTGATTAAGATGAAACATAGCAAAGCCGAGCGAAAAGGTAACTCTGTCGCTAGTCTGCAAAAACCAGTTGACGCCAGAAGATATATCGAAATAGGAGAAGCTGTTCTTATTAAATTTCTCACCAGTGGCAAGGGAAGGGTCGTAGTAATTACCATTAAATTGATTGTCGAAATAGAGCTTATCATAATCAATTTTATGTTGCGCAAAACCAGCTTCGATGCCGATAGAAAGCAGATGATTATTTCTTTTGTTAAGAGCTTTTATATATGATAAAGCCAGAGTAGCTTCTGTGGTTCCCATCTTAGAATCTCCAGCCACGTCATTGTTAACAACAACGCCAATACCAACAATGTCCTGAATGTATTTTCTACTTAAAAGAGGCATATCAAAAGAGCCTGAGAAGGTGCTATAAGGCGTAGTAACGCTGGCCCATTGGTTGCGATGATTTAGAATAAAGCGGTCGTTGCCTTGAAAGAAGCCGGCTAAAGCAGGGTTTAAATTTAAGGGAGAACTAGCAAACTGCGAGAAATGGATGTCCTGACTATTGGCGTTAATAGCCAAAAGTAAAAACAGAATAATAAGAAATCTATGTGCAGTTTTGCTTTTCAATCTTTATCTTATTAAAGTTATATTCCCTTGTTTGTTAAAAGTTCTTTTGTTTAAACAGGTACCTTCCAGATAGTATACAAATACACCAGGTTGGCACATCTTACCATTGAAATAACCATCCCAACCTTTATTTATATTATCAGTTTCAAATACCTTTTCGCCCCAGCGATCGAAGATAGAAAACTTCATACTTTCGAAAACTTTACTTCTAACAAACAAAACATCATTATTGTTGTCGTTGTTTGGAGTGAATGCATTGGGTACATAAATATAGGGCTCTCTACAATTAATATCTATTACGTAAATAATAACTGAATCTGTTTTAGTACAGCCATACTGATCTCTCATCGTAACGTAATAGATAGTAGTTACGAGAGGAGTGGCAATAGGGTCGGCGGTAGTTGTATTATTTAAACTTGAAGCAGGACTCCATTGATACGTAACTCCTGAAATATGGGTAGCGTGGAGACCTGTGCTTAGTTCTTTGTAAATAGTATCTTGATCAGCCCAGGCGTGAGCACCAGTAAACACACTTTGAATAACTACTTCGGCACTATCCTTAGCTTTGCAGTTATGGCTGTCGGTTACATTTACAACATACCAGCCTTTACATAGGTTTGTAAGAGGATTAGAAGTGGAAAATGTGTTCCATAGATAAGAATAATTAGGGGTGCCTCCGCTGGCATTAATAGTTATCTTACCAACACAAACACCATCGCAGGGATCGTTGACTACAGTATGGGTTAGCACGATAGGAGCTGGCTGCGATAAGGTGACATTTGAAATCGATTTGCATCCGAGGGCATCCGTGATGGTGACAGAGTAAACACCTGCACATAGTCCCGTTATAGTTGGAGTAACTTTGTTGTTACTCCATAAATAAGAGTAAGGTGGAGTGCCACCAGTTGGGTTTACAGAAGCCTGACCGTTGCACGAATCGTGGCAAGATGGGTTGATAGGATTCACAGGATTACTAAAAATTGAAAAGCCCACGTGAATGCTATCGATACCTTCGCAATATTGATTTCGAACCTTAACAAAGAAATATTTTGGAGCATTTAATTTAACAGTTACTATGCTGTCAGAATGGTTCACGTTAAGCGTATCGGTGAAGTTGTGGTTTGTTGACCAGTAGAACTTAATAATACCATCGTTGTTTTGGTGAGCAATAAGTTTAATTGAATCCGAACATATCAAAGTATCGTTTCCGGCATTCACCGAAAGGGAATAAACCACTACCTTTTGCTTGATGGTGTCTCTACAGTTATTATTATTGGTTTTTGAAACAACCAACATATAATTAGTAGTAGTAGTAGGGTTGGCAATTGGATTTGCAATTGTTGGATCTGTAAGATTAGTAGTAGGAATCCATTTATAAGAAATTGTAGGGTCGGAAGTAGGCAAAATACCTATCTGCGTTGAGCCACCTTTACACGCATGGGCATCAGGGATTGAATAGGAAGTGTCGGATAATACTATAAATTGTTTTATAAGGGTGTCTTTTAAATGACATCCTTGTAAAAGCGTTGATACAAGCGTAATGTTATAAATCCCTGAATGGGTATAAATATGAGTAGGGTTAGATAAGGTGCTCAGGGGAGAGCCATCACCAAAATTCCAAACATACGTTAAGCCAACACTTGTATTTATAAAATTAACTGTATCGGGAGCACAAGTACTCACTGGATCTAAGAAGTCGGCAATTGCAAAATCATTATTCAGATTAAACTTAACAACAGCATTGTTACAGTTAACAGCATTATTAGTATTGGACCAAGCACCAGGATTAGGGAAAGTAGGGAAGGAGTTGGAACCTCCACAGCTTGCACAAACAGATTGATAAATGAAACCTTTTCTATCAAATTTACTTGTGCCACCATCCACGTGGTCGTTGCCTAAACTAGCGGTTCCGTGAAGCTCTCCAAAATAAGTAGCATAATCAAGGGTAGCGGCATTAGGACCAAGTACCATCATATAGAAATCCTGACCGTCGGTTAAGGGTTGATATGCGCCAGGTGTTACGGCCATATTTACGGTTCCGAAGACATTTCCCCAAGGATAATTTGTATTACCAAATGCATATCCACCCCAACATCTTCCCCAGCCAGCAGCATAAATACGGTTGCAAACATCAACAGCGAAAGCCGAAGGTGATATGTTTGGAGATCCGCTTCCTGTGCCAAACACTGTAGACATTTTTAAAGAGTCCAAAGATTTATTAAATTTAGCAATAAACTGACCACTGTTAGGAACACTATAAGCAGCATTTTTTATTAACGTACTGCTGTCAGCTTTAGTTTGGCCATAGATGTATACATAATTATCCTTGCCAGTTCTGATAAAATAGCTTTGATCGTACTTCGGAGATCCATAATAAGTTGATGCAACAAGAGTGTTACCATTTGGAGAAATGTGAGCCACAAATGCATCTGTTGAACCTCCCTGATATGTTGTTTTATAAGCACCGGAAGTTATGTGAAAGTCGGTAGAGTTAGTGCCCCCCGTAACATATACATCGTTGTTAGCATCGTTGTCTATTGAATAAATAGCATCATCGTTGCTGCCCCCAAGATAAGAGCTGAAAAGAAGGTTTGAAAGATTGTTGTCGAGTTTAAAAACTACACCTTCCTGAAGCCCGTGATTTGTTGTTTGAAAAGCATT
>CAYRBL010000028.1:0-10280 GCA_964422385.1 uncultured Bacteroides sp. | reverse complement strand
CGAGTTTAAAAACTACACCTTCCTGAAGCCCGTGATTTGTTGTTTGAAAAGCATTGGCAGTAACAGGGAAATTAGTAGAAAAGGTGCAGGTTCCAACATAGACATTGTTGAGATTATCAGTGATTATTTCACCCCTTGCGCCATCACCATAATTATAATATAAGGAGTCGTTACCATCCATCATATTTGTTCCATAAGAATCCCTGAAATTTAAACCATCATTATCACTACCTCCAATAAAAGTAGAAGCCAGCAGTTGATTACCTGTAGTGCTTAGTTTACTAACAAAAATATCGGAGCCATACGGAAAAACTAACACCATATCGTAGGTAACGAGTTGACCGCCGTTGAAAGAAGTATCGTAAGCATTAGGAGTAACAGGGAAGTTTGGCGAGCCGGTTGTGCCAAATATTAAAAGTTGATTAGATCGGTTCACAATAAGGCTGTGTGGAGTCTCGCATTGATTGCCTCCAAGGTAGGTGGCAAACTTACGGGTGAGGCCTAAGGAATCGTATTTAATAATGGCAATATCCCATAATCCAAGATTGGTGGTTTGGTAAGCACCAATGCTTGCAGGGTAGCCAATGCCCTGAACAATACCTCCCGAATATACATCGACAACTAAGTCGTAGGTGGCCGAAAAGCCCCAATTGTCGGTTGTGGATCCGGTATAGGTAGAAAATATAATGGTAGGGTCGATTATTAATACATATTCTTTATTATAGTTGTCGATTTTGTAAGTAAGTTCGGTCCCCTTTAAATCAAAAGAACATTTTACTTCAACAATATTGCCATTAATCATTTGGTAAGCGTAAGGACGAAGCTCAACGATGTCGTTAACGGTAGTTTTTATTACCAAATTGTCATTTGAAATCTTAAGACCATCAACACCTTTATAATTTAATTTAATATCATTAACGTTACCGTGGGGCTCAACAATGAAATCGTATTTTAAATAATTGTCGCGGCTATATAACTGAAGGTTTATGTTATTATAAATATTGGTATATTCAACATTATTATATTTATGCACATCCGAAGCCCATTTGCTCTTGTCGTTTCCGATGAAATAATTGTTGTAATCCGATTGAACGTCTCTGCCTTTTATCGAAGCATCATTACAATTCACAAACTCCACTTGATAGGCGTGGTAATGTATAATTCCGCTTTGTTTATTGCTGGCATATTTATTATGGGCGTGAGAATGCTTGACGTCATCGGCTAAAACAAGGTTAAATGTTAGGCATTTTTTCTCAAGGAACAGCATTCCTCCATCTATTTCGGCACCAAAATGTGCTTGTTTTACCCATTGATTTTTGTTTTCAATGAATTTTAAGTTGGCCGACCGCAACGTATCTTTCTTGCTTGCGAAAGCTACATTGAGATGTAAGCATATTATAATAGAGAGCACTAAAAGTTTTTTCACAAGAATATTTTTTATATTATTTACAACAAAAATGTGGCTTAAAATATTGCATAAAAGTATAAAATTTTAATCAATATTATTACTATTAGACAAAATAAATAAATGGAACGTTGCTTGAAGGATGAAATTTATGTTAAAATCAGTTTTGGCATGCAATTTGAGTAAGCATTTTCCTAAGATTTTTTGTAAACAAATAATACATTTAATATAGTACTCATAAAAATTAAAAAAGCGATGAAAAAGTTTTTTATTATTCAAATTTTCCTTCTTTGTACATTGGGTATTTTTGCCCAAACTCAAAAGGATTTAAAATCGTCAGTCAAAAATGTTACCATTTTCACTACTGGTGCTCAGGTAGTCCGTAGTGCAAACGTTAGTCTGCAGCCTGGTACCACCGAGCTTGTCTTTAATGGGGTGTCGCCTTACCTTAATGTTTCGAGTATTCAAGCCTCGGGTAAGGGAGCTTTTATTATTTTAGATACTAAATATAATATAAAGTATTCGGAACCTGCTGCCGAAAAAGAGACTGTGATTCCTGCAAGTTTGTTGCGCAAAATCGAATTGGTGCAAGACTCTATAACTGATTTGGCTTACGATTTGGAAGCCATAAAAGACAGAAAGGATCTTTACACTAAGCAAAAGGATATGCTTGTTAACAATCCGTTGATGAACGGAAAGGGTAGGAGCGATTCGTTACCTGTTTTGAAGAGTGCGATGGAGTTTTTGGATACTAAATTAAGTGATATTTATTCTGAATTACAAAAAGTAAAAAGAGAGGAAAGCAAAGCGAATGCTAAGAAATATAAGTTAACTACCCGTTTGAACGAACTTATTGAATATAAAAACAAGTTGGAAAACGAGGAAAAACAAACCAATCCTCCAATCAACCAGATTATCGTTACAGTGTCGGCTAAGGAAATTGTAACAGGCAAAATTTCGGTTACATATATGGTTTCGAAGGCTGGATGGACGCCTGCTTACGACATTAGGGTGGGTAATACCGATGGACCTGTCTCCTTAACTTTAAAAGCTAATGTATATCAAAATTCGGGTGAAGATTGGAACGATGTGGATATAAAACTTTCGACCAACAATCCGTATCGTTCTAATATTCGCCCTGTTTTGTCTACTTGGTACCTAAATTATTATATGCCGGTTACCGCTTATTCGCAAAACCTATCTGGCACTTCCTATAATGCTGCCCCTGCTGCTGTTAGTCGCGAAGAATATTATGACTCTTCAACTGATGATGCAAAACCAAGGGCCAAGAAGGCACTTAACAAAGAGGCTTCAGCTTCGCAATATGCCTCCAATTATGTGGTGCAATCCCAAGGTATGACCAACATCGAGTATGATGTAAATTTATCTTACACTATACCTTCTGATGGTAAGTATCACTTGGTTTACGTGAAGGATAATGATAATGTGCCTGCCAAATACAATCATTTTGTGGTGCCTAAATTAGATAAGGAAGCTTTTTTGGTGGCCAAGCTTACCGGTTGGGAAGATTTGAATTTGATTGCTGCCAAAGCGAACATTTATTTCGAAGGAACATTTGTAGGTGAGACCACTATAGACCCAAGCGTGATTGCCGATACCCTCGAATTATCTTTGGGTAGAGACAAGGGGATAGCTGTAACGCGAAAGAAAATTAACGACAAAGACCGCGAGCAAATGATAGGAAGCAGCCGTACCAAAACGATTACTATTGAACTGACCATTAAGAATAATAAAACGTCTGCAGTTGAGCTTTCGTTGGAAGACCAAGTGCCTATTACCACCGAAAAGGATATTAAAATTTCGTTTAAAGAAGATGATTTCACTGGCTCTTACAGCGAATCTACCGGCTTGCTCAAATGGACGCTCAAGTTGAAGCCTAAAGAAAGCAAAGTCTTAAAGTTTACCTATACTATTAAGTATGATAAGGACAAGTCACTTATCAATGTCAATAATATGTAAAAAAAATAGGGTCGGGACATACAAACGACAACTGAGAATACAAGTTTTGATTTAAATAATCGATATAAAAAAGGAAGTACCCTAGGTGCTTCCTTTTTTTGTTTTAATTTTAAAAAACTTTAGGCACTTCAAGTATTTTAGGCATTATAGGCATTTCTTTTTTGTTCTCATTTTATTAGTAATGGAAGACATTATTTTAATAAGAATGAAGAAAGGCAACTTTGCGATTCAAATTTTGAGATATATATTCTTAGTTAAGAATATCTGAATGTGTAAGAAATTCAGTAGATTACGCAATGCATTGTAAATATGCCCTATATTTTCATTTATCTTATGATAAGAATTCATTTTGTAGCAATACATTTAATTAAGTGGGAATACAATTTTTTTAGTTTTTAATAAAAGACTTTAATTGGCTAATAAATTTTTTAGAATAAAAAATATTTAGGTAATAAAGGTAATAGATTTCAGTCGATTTCCTATCTTAAAAAATAAGTCAACGTTTTTTTATTAATTGTTGCCATACGATGTAAAACATCCTGTGTTTAAAATCCAAGTGTTGGCGTTTGATAAAATATTGTTATGATAAAATGAAAAAAAGTTGGCATCTGAACAATAATTGTTGCCATCTATAACATCACGTTTGCCATCTTGAAGAATATTGTTGCCATATGTAAGAAAACGTTGGCCATATATAAAGTTAGGTGAAAACACTTTATTTCCAAGTCTGTGGAATTTAATGCATTGTCCTAACAATTATAGGCTAAATAATGACGTAACTTTTTTAAAAACGCACAAATTTGAAGTTATAGTAGACATATAATCAGTAAACTAAGTCAAATATTTGAAATTCACTTTTTTCTTATTTATTTTTATGAGATTTTAAAATCAAAATATAAGAAATAAATAAAATACTAAAGATTACTTACTCCTTATAGCTGGATAAAACAGCAGATATGCGATACTATATATATAATGTATAGATATTATTTTATAAGCACTATCAAAAACTATATTTTGAAACCAAAAAGCCCTATTCACAGTAAAATAAAAATTTTAAAGCACCTATTAATATTTATAAACTAAGGAAAGAAAATTACAAGAGAAGTTAGCCAGCATTAGCTAAAACACGTTTGATGAAATTTAAATTAATATAAGCGAAATTGAGATTTTAAAAATAAGAATTAAAAGTCTAAATTTTTAATGTGTATCGTAAATGTTAAAATTAAAAATAGACAGAGTTCATTACTATACCCTAAGCCAATTTCATAATAAATTAATATTAAAATCTGTAAACAATTTTAAATAATATGGTGTTTCTATTAATAATTATATTATTTTTGTAAAAAATCTAAATGATATATGAAGACTAAGCAAGCAAAACAAAATAAAAACACAAAGAAGACGCATTCGGTGCCAACCCCAGCCCCAAAGAAGCAAAACATATATTTGCCGGCTTTCATCTGCTTTATATTTGCGTTCCTCCTATACTCCAATACCATTATGCATACCTACGTGATGGACGACAATAGTGCAGTATCCAAGAACTGGGTTGTCAAAAAAGGTGTTGAAGGAATACCTATAATTCTTAAAACACCATATCGCTATGGAGTAAACTTTTTAAGCGACAATTTGTATAGACCTTTGTCGCAAATTATGTTTGCAATTGAGTGGCAACTTTCGCCAGATAATCCCCATTTAAGTCATTTTTTTAATATATTATTTTATGCATTATCATGCTTTTTACTTTTTATAGTTTTAAGAAAATATTTAAGCAAAGTTCATTCTTTAATCCCATTTTTAATAACAATGCTCTATGCTGCCCACCCCATTCACACAGAGGTAGTAGCAAATATAAAAAGCAGGGACGAAATAATGTCGTTCTTTTTTTTGATGGCAACTTTGATTTTTCTTCATTCTTGGTTCACTAAAAATAAAATAATAAATCTAATTTTAGCATTTTTAATGTTTGTGTTTTCCATATTCTCTAAGGAAGGTGTAATCACAATGATATTTCTATTTCCAATAATGGGTTGGTATTTTACCGAAGCCAAATTTAAATCTATCTTAACTGGTTCTTTAATTTTAATACTTCCAGCTATATGTTACATTTTAGTAAGGCAAACTATACTCTCTAAATATAGTACTTCCTCAGAAATTCCTATAGTAGATAACTTCTTAATTGCAGCTCATGATCCAGTAACTCATTTTGCTACTGCAATAATGCTTCTTGGAAAATATTTGTTATTAATCATAATACCATATCAACAAGTGTCGGATTATTCATTTAATCAAATACCAATTGTCGGATTAACCGATGTGTATTTTATAATTTCTTTCATTGTATATGTTGCATTAGGATTCTATTTTATTAAGAATATTAAGAAAAGAGATCCATTAGTGTTTGGGATATTATTTTTCTTAATTACATTAAGTTTATATAGTAATATTTTGTTTAATATTGGGTCATCATTTGCCGAACGTTTTATGTTCTTGCCTTCGCTTGGTTTTTGTATTGCATTTGTTCTTCTTATTTCAAATTGGCAAGATGTAGCAAAAATAAAAGAAGTCAAATCAAAAATTGGAGTACTCAAATCTAAACCAATATTTGCAGGGATATTTATTTTACTTTTACTTTTTTTTAGTATTAAAACAATTACCAGAGCTGCGGAGTGGAAAAATGAATTAAAACTTTTTAGTAGTGATATAAACAATTCACCTAATAGTGCGCGTATCCAATTAAATTACGGTCTTGCTTTACATGATAAAGCTACAAAAGGTAAGAGTGAATATGATGACAAGTTAATTTTAGAGGCAATTACGCATTTTGAAAAAGGTGCCGCTATTCATCCTATATATTTTGAATGTATAAATCAGTTGGGTTTATGTTGGAAGGAATTAAAAGAACCTGAAAAAGCTTTGGAATACTATAATAAAGCATTACAATTATATACAAAAAATCCTGAAACGTGGAATAACGCAGGTAATATATTTTATAATTATTCAAAATTTGATACTTCTATTTATTATTATAGGCAAGCATTAAAACTTGACTCAACTTTTGCACTTGCATATTTAAATTTAGGTTGTTCATTATTTATGTTAAATAAATACGATGAGGTAACCTATTATTTTAAGAAATGTATACAATTTGATCCTGAAAATTTCAAAGCACATCGATATATTGGCTATACTTGTGAAATATTTAAGAGAGATGAAGAAGCAAAAGAGTGGTTAGAAAAAGCAAATAATTTAGAGTTAAAGGAAAAAAAGAAAGATTAGATATTTCGAAGTTTTGTATAGTTGGATAATTAAACATAATTTATGGAAAAGAAAACAAAAAAGGATCTTAAAAGTGTAAAAAAGCAAGTAGAAGCAACAATTCCTAAAAAAGGGAAGATGAATTTATATTTAATGTCAATATTTTGTTTTTTCTTTGCTTTTGTTTTATATGCAAATACTTTAAAACATTCTTATGCTTTAGATGATTGGGATGCTTTAGCAAATAATCGTATTGTTCAACAAGGAATTAAAGGAATACCAACCATACTTTCTAGTACATATAGATTTGGAGTTAATAAGTTGACTGATAATTTATACCGACCTTTTTCGCAAATTATGTTTGCAATTGAATGGCAATTGTCTCCTTGCAATCCTCATTTAAATCATTTTATTAATGTTTTGTTTTATGCAATATCCGGCTTGCTTTTATTTATTGTATTAAGGAAATATTTAAATTTTTATCATCCTATAATACCCTTCCTTATTACTTTATTATTCATTGCTCATCCAATCCATACAGAAGTTGTTGCCAACATTAAAAGTAGAGATGAAATAATGTCATTCTTTTTTTTAATATTAACCCTATATTTTATGTATAGTTGGTTTATTAAAGAAAGTATTTTTCACATATTATTATCAATTTTTTTCTTTTATTTAGCAATAATTTCAAAAGAGGGTGTAGTTACAATGCTTTTTATAATTCCTATAATGGGATGGTATTTTACTAAATCAAAACCAAAAAATCTTATTATTTCTTTTTCGTTATTATTAATACCAGCAATTACTTATATTTTAATAAGGAATCAAATAATACATAAAATAAGTATTTCTTCTGAGATTCCATTTGTTGACAATTTTCTTGTGGGTATTAAAAGCAGTTCTTCTCATTTTGCTACTGCTGTTATGATTTTAGGAAAATATTTAGTTTTATTATTTTTTCCTGTTCAATTAGTTTGCGATTATTCATATAACCAAATTCAAGTTGTCGGTTTTAAGGATGTGGAATTTATTTTTTCTTTTTGTATCTATTTATTTTTATTTTCTATTGTTGTTTTTAAATTTAATAAAAAAAATCCTTTAATATTGGGGATTATCATTTTTTTAGTTTCATTAAGTATTTATAGTAATATTTTCTTTCATATTGGATCTTCTTTTGCAGAAAGATTTTTATTTTTACCATCTTTTGGATTTTGTATTGCAATTGTATTTCTATTTATAAAAGTTATTAAATTAGCTAATATTGAAGTTAGAGTAGGAAATGTTTACAAATCTAACCCTATTTTTATTTCAATTTTTATTTTTATTTTAATATTGTTAAGTATTAAAACTATAACAAGAGCCTCAGAGTGGGAAAATGAAAATATACTCTTCAGTAAGGATATAATTAAATCTCCCAAAAGTGTATCTTTACATTTGTTCTATGGTATTACTCTTAATCATAATGCAGACAAAGAAAATGATAATCAAATAAAGCAAAATTATTTATTTAAAGCAATTGAACAATTTAATGATGGTGTTAAAATTTACCCTGCTTCTTTGGAGTGTTATAATAATATTGGTTTAAATTTCCAACAATTAGGCAAAAATGATTCTGCTTTAATTAATTTTAATAATGCACTAAAGATAAATTCAAATAATGCAGAAGTATGGGGGAATACAGGAAATGTTTACAGTTCTCTTGGTGAATTTGAAAAATCTATTAAATGTTATGAGAATGCTATTAGAATTGATTCAAATTATGCTTTAGCTTATATAAACATTGGTAGTAGTCTTGGTTCAATTGGGAAATATTACGAAGCAATATATTATTTCAAAAAACATATATATTTAAAACCTAATAATTATAAAGCATATAGATTTATTGGGATAACATATGAACTTTTAAAACAAAATAAAGAAGCTGAATATTGGTTTGAAAAAGCAAATTATTTTGAATCAATAAGTAATAATATTAAAAAAGATTTTAATGACGAATTTGAAATCAAAAGGAATTAATAAACTTAGATATTGATTTTTTCTTAAGATATAATACAAGTGTATTAAAAATATGGATATTTTTTTTAGATAAGACTTAATTTTTGTTAAATTTAAATTCCTCTTAATCCGAGTTCTAATTTTATTTAACAAAAAATTAACAATTTTCTTTTATAAAAATGTAAATTATATGTTTTTTTGATTTACTTTTACAAATTATTATAGGAATAATATTAAATTTTCAATGATATAAACTAAATTAGTTAATTATGAGACTTTTAAACAAATCATCTCCTTATTTAAAAGGGGAATTAATTTTATTATTTATAAACAAATTTCAATTATTTTATGTACAAATTAAATTTTTTAACAAGTTTTTATTTAAAAACCAATTATTCATTAACAAATATTTCTTAAATATGAAAAAGTTTTACAAAACAAGTCATTTAAGAGAATCATTAAAGCTAATTGCTTTACTTTTACTCTTTTTTACATTGTCAAACAATGTAAATGCGCAGGTTATGAGTGTTAATAAAATCACTCCTCCCTCAGTAGTAACAGGAACAGGTTCATTGAATCCTGATGTTATAGTGGGGTCTACTGTTATTGTTACGGATGCTGGCGGAAGTACCTGTCAGGCTGTAACCTATGAATGGATTTCTGCTACTAATGAGGCTTTTACCGAAAATGTAGTTCGTAATCTTGCTACTACTAAAGATTATGATCCAAGTGTTCTTACTACAACCACTTGGTTTCGTCGTATTGCAAGTGCTGAATGCACCAATCCAGATCGTTCAGCATCTTCTGCTACTGGTGGTATTAAAATAACTATTTACTAACCAAAAATCAAATAAAATGAAAAATTTATTTAATATTTTAATAGATAAGAAATTAATAAAATCGTTAATTTTTATTCTATTTTTCTTTGTATTTACTTATAATGTAAGTGCTGCTGATCAGATTGCACCAAGTCTTACTGCAAACACTTTGACTAACCCATCTCAGATATCTGGATGTGTTTCTATAACTCCAGGATTAATAGTTGGAACTGATGTAACAATAACAAATGATCCAGGTGAAGTAACTAATTGTACAAATGTGCTTTACACATGGGAGTCTTCTACGACAAATGATTTTTCTACTCCTGGGAATTTTACTGTACTTACTTCAGGTTATGGAGTAGCATATAGAGATTATACAGTTGGTGCGGTGACGACTACAACATGGTTTCGTCGTACTGCTTATGCATCTTGTACATATCCAGTATCTTGTTGGGCAAATAATTTTGCTAAAGTAAAGATAATTATATTTCCTTTATTAACAATTTCAAATCCTTCTACTACTAGTGTTTTATGCTTTGGGAATTCAACTGGAGCAGCTAGTTTAACAACTCCAACAGGTGGTAAATCTCCATATCAATATCTTTGGTCTGGCCCTAGCTCATATACTTCTACTTTACAAAGTATTTCAAGTAGACCTGCTGGCAACTATAATATTACTGTAACTGATGCTAATGGTTGTACTGCTAGTACAACTGCTAATATTACACAACCATCTTCTGCTTTTAGTGTAACAGCAACACCTACAGCCATCACTTGTAATGGATTTGGCAATGGAAGTATAGCAGTAACACCAAATG
>CAYRBL010000027.1:0-16910 GCA_964422385.1 uncultured Bacteroides sp. | reverse complement strand
TGCATCATTCCTCCTCCATTATACTTACAAATTCCCACATTCATACTAAAAAGATTAGCTTTAATATTAAATCCATCAGCCTCAATAGTAACGGGCACATCCTTATAGCTAAATAAAGCCGAAAAAATATTTAAGAAATAAGAAAGCTTACCACCATTCCCCTTATCCTTCTGTATATTTGTTTTTCTATTGACTAAAGCATCGTATCCAATACCTGTTACATTGGCAAAATAACTAAATTTAGCCTCTCCCCCATTAAAATAATGAACCAAACCTATATCCTGAATAAATATTTTATGATTTTTTATAATTTGAATAGCTTTATGATAGTCAATAGGAATATTAAACATCCTACACCAGTCGTTACCAGTGCCTACAGGCAACATTCCAACAGTAAATTCATTAGTTGGAATTTCATTTTGAATAAAAATACCATTTACAATCTCGTTGAAAGTTCCATCACCACCAAATGCAATAAATTTTCTATACCCTTCTTTAATATATTTAAGTGTTAACTCGGTAGCGTGGGTTTTAGACTCTGTAAAAACAGAATTAAAGCTTATTTTTTCATTAGTTAAGATTGTTTTTATCTTATTCCAATCTTTTCCTGCTTTTCTACTACCTGCATTAGGATTTATAATCAACATCCAATCATTACTCATATCGCTATTTTTATTAAAAAAAGTGCAAATTTAAAGGTAATAACAAATAAAACAAATTAATTATTGATATTAGTAGTTTATTTTATCATAAAAACAATTAACTTTGCAGCAATTTTATAAAACACAATGGAATTTAAGTTAAACAAAATAGAAGAAGCGATAGAAGACTATAAAATGGGTAAGGTTCTGATCGTTGTAGATGACGAAGACAGAGAGAACGAAGGCGATTTTATAACCGCTGCCCAAACAATTACTCCAGAAATTGTAAATTTTATGGCAACTCATGGCCGTGGATTAATCTGTACACCTCTAACCGAAGAGCGTTGTGAAGAATTAAAGCTGCCTATGATGGTATCAAATAATACTTCTGCACACGAAACACAATTTACTGTTTCAATAGATCTTTTGGGTAAAGGATGTACCACAGGTATCTCTGCTCACGATCGTTTTCAAACCATAAAAGCATTAGCTGATATTGAAGCTAAACCAGAAGACTTTGGTCGCCCTGGACATATCTTCCCTTTAAGAAGTAAAAAAGGTGGAGTTTTGCATCGTGCAGGCCATACAGAAGCAACTGTTGATTTAGCACGTTTAGCGGGTCTTTATCCAGCAGGAGCTTTAGTTGAAATAATGAATGAAGATGGCACTATGGCTCGTTTACCAGAATGTGTAAAGATAGCCGAGCGCTTTAATCTTAAAATTATTACTATAAAAGACCTTATCGCCTATAGGATAAAGAATGAGAGTTTGATAATAAGAGAACAAACTGTTAATTTACCTACAGAATATGGTAATTTTAAACTAGTAGCTTACTCATCTTTGTCGGATAATGCAACTCATATTGCCTTAGTTAAAGGTACTTGGGAAAAAGATGACAAAATAATGGTAAGAGTACATTCATCGTGTGTAACAGGTGATATATTTGGTTCTTATAAATGTGATTGTGGTCCTCAACTTCATCGTTCAATGGAAATGATCGAAAAAGAAGGAAAAGGTATTGTTGTTTATATGAATCAAGAAGGAAGAGGCATAGGATTATTGAATAAATTAAAAGCCTACGATCTTCAAGAACAAGGAAAAGATACAGTGGAAGCCAATGAAGAATTAGGTTTCAAACCAGATGAACGCGATTATGGAATAGGTGCACAAATATTAAGAGACCTTGGTGCACATAAAATAAAATTAATTAGCAATAATCCTGTAAAAAAAGCAGGTTTAATGGGATATGGTTTAGAAATAGTAGAAACTATACCTCTAATAATAGAACCTAACGAGCATAATCATAATTATCTTCGTACAAAACAAGAGAAAATGGGTCATTTGCTTCATATGTAGACTTTATTGGAAAGAATTATTAAATATAAATAATATCTTTATAAAAAAAGCCTGATTTTTATTTAATAAAAATCAGGCTTTTTTTATTTACATTTTTAAATTTATCTTTTTTATTATCAAATATTATATTTCACAATAAACTGATAACATATAATTAAGAATATAATTTATATATAATTAACAATTTATTTACACATTTTTTAACTTTTTAATTGGTTTTTTATTTACCTTTACCAAATATTTAATAACACTAAATTTTATAAAAATGAAAAAGATTTACACATTTATTTTAATAGCTTTATTTGCTATTAATGCAAACGCAAAAGTATGGACAGTTAGCAATCGCGCTGATAAACCTGCACAGTACACAACAATTCAAGCTGCAATTAATGCAGCACAGCCTGGAGACACTATTCTTATAGCTGGTTCAAGTACAAACTATGCTGCTTTTACACTTGACAGAACTTTAGTTTTTTATGGTGAAGGTATTAATAATCCAGATGGTCAGAGTACTTCTATAACAAGTGGTTGGTGTTACTTACAGAATGTTAATAGTGGAATAGGTGCAAGTGGGTCTAAGTTTTTTGGAATAAACTTTTATTATATGAACCTGCAAGGAAGTTTCACTGGACAAACTTCTGGACAAAATAAAATTGAAAATATTCTTTTTGATCGTTGTAGTTTTAATTCTCAGTTCCAATTTTCAAGTCAAATATATAATAATATAACATTCAAAAATTGCTATTTAAATGCTAATATTTATATTAATAGTAGTAATATTACTAACCTACTTTATACTAATTGTGTGTTCGATATGTCAAACAATTGGAGTTTACAATCAGCAATCAATATGAATGGACAAGTTTTTGTAAGAAATTGTTTATTTATTAATAGCAATTCAACAAGTGTTTTCACAGCTACAGGCTTTGTTGTTGAAAATTGTATTTTTTATGGAGGACAACCAACAGGTTTAAGTTCATCTACATTTAATAATAACTTAACTTTTGCTAACAGTAGTAATGTATTACCTTATGGCAGCAATGTAGGTAGTGGGAATATTATAAATGCAGATCCTAAATTTACAAATTTCCCTGTAATTGGAAGCGGATTCTCTTGGTCTTATGATTTTGCTTTATTACCTGGTTCTCCAGCATTAGGTACAGGTACTAATGGTACTAATATCGGTTTAACTGGTGGTAACGCTCCTGTAGTTCATACTTTATTTGGTAATTCTAAACTACCTGTAGTAACATCTATTACAGTACCTGTATCTTCAGTACCTGTAGGTGGAACACTTCAGATCAATCTAAAAGCAAATACCCGTAAATAACATTTTCATACTACTTTTATGAAAATAAAAAACCTTAAGGTCATACTTTGGCTTTTATGGTTTTGTATATTATTGCAACTTCAAATTGCAAATGGACAAAACCTTACACGAGCTGAGTATTACTTCGATTCTGATCCAGGAGGTGGTATGGGTACACCAATTCCAAGCTTTGTAATCGATACGGCAGTAAATTATACTTTTACTGCTAATGTGTCAGGACTAAGCGTAGGTTATCACACGCTTTATGTAAGAGTTAAGGACAGCAGTAGCCAATGGAGTATTGTTGCACCTCAGCTTTTTTATGTAAATTCTTTCGCTTCCTTCCCTGTGGTCATCTCTAATACATTGCACCTTTCTAAAGCAGAGTATTTTATTGATAGTGATCCAGGGCAAGGTAATGGAATTTCAATGTTTGTTTTCTCTTCTGACAGCGTCAATCAAGCTTATACCATTAATACTTCCGCTCTTTCGGCAGGTACTCATATTATTGGTGTGCGTGTTATGAATGTTGGTGGAATTTGGAGTGTCATAAATTCTAAACAATTTAATGTCATTAATACTGCATGTTCACCTCCTCATGCTCTATTTACTTATGATACTGTCAATTCTGGAAACACAACTCATTTTACAAATCTTTCGACTAATGTAAATGTTGGGACAACTTATTTATGGAAAATTATTCGTCCGGCAGATACAATTACCGCAACTACTAATAATTTTCAATTTGCTTTTTCGAACCCAGGTTTATATGATGTAATTTTAAAAGTAAGTAATAGCGATACTTGTACCTCTTTTTGGCAACAAAAAATAATTGTTGGTCCATTATTATCTCAAAATATTACAGTAACTGGTAATACTGTGCTTTGTAATGGCGATAGTGTTTCATTACAAGCACCCGACGGTTCTAATTATTTATGGAGTAATGGTGCTACAACCAAAACAATTATCGTTAAAACTTCGGGTGTATATCAAGTAAGTTATACTAATCTTTACAATAATAATATAGCTTCTAATCAGGTAAAGATTATTGTTAATCCTACTTTAGATTTTATTGTTACTGTAAGTTCGTCAAATAATAGTATGGCTAATGGTAGTGCATTTGCTACTCCTTCGGGTGGAAGTAATATTTATTATCAATACAGTTGGTCAACCGGGCAAACTACACCTATGGTTTCAGGTTTAGTCCCGGGTTATTATTCATTAACAATTACTGATGGAGTATGTCCGGTCACTAAGAGCTACTTTATGCCTAATTCAACTGCTACTCCTCATGGTATTATAGCAGCTGAATATAATATTGATGATTTAAGTCAGCCTGCTCAAAGTCTAATTATTAGTTTTGATGATACAATTAGTAGTTTTTGTAATATACCTATGATAGGTGTCAGTCCAGGTTATCATCAATTATATGTCAGAGTTAAAGATTCTAGTGGTTTATGGAGTTCAATGAGTGGAATTCAGTTTTTTATAAACCAAATTGATACACTCGATTTTCCAGTAGCCGAAACAATACATCAAATAGTTAAATGCGAATACTTTTTTGATAATATTGATCCGGGTGTAGGCAAAGCAACTCCTTTGGCTGGACTAATATCTGCTGAAATAATTAATCAGAACTTTAATATTTTACTTCCTGATTCATTAAAACAAGGATTTCATTTTATTGCATTCCGTACTTATGATGAGAGATATGGTTGGAGTACTGTTTATAATCAGTTGGTTTATATAAAACCTCTTAATGATGTATTTCTATCAATTACTGATGTTAGATATAAGATTGTTCAAGCAGAATATTTCATTGATTCTGAACCGGGAATTGGTAATGGCATTCCATTAAGTATTGTTCCTGGAGATTCATTAAATATGAGCTTCACTGCTGACATATCAAGTCTAACTGTTGGTACACATAAAATATTGATAAGAGTAAAAGATTTATCTAATAAATGGAGTGTAGTAAATACTTTTACATTTAATATAGTTGCACCAATTGCGTGTACAACTCCTGTCCCTGATTTTACATTCTCAAATGCGTTAGCAGGTCAGCCTGTAGTTTTTGGAAACATAAGCTCAAATGTAAATAGTTCAACAACTTATTCATGGGATATATTTAATGATAACACTATTGATTTTACTACTTTTTCTAGTGCTTATATATTTCCTAATGCAGGTGTTTTTCCTGTAAAACTTACAGTAAGCAACGGTGGAAATTGTATAAGTTCAGTAATCCATTATATAACTATTGGTGCTATTTTATCAAATCAATTAACTGCTAGTCCTTCTAATGAATTTTGTGCTGGTGATAGTGTTGTTCTATCAGCGCCTTCTGGCAGCAATTATCAATGGAATAATGGTGAAACTACTCAAAGTATAGTTGTAAAATCTTCTGGGAATTATCAAGCAGTATATGCCGATTTAAATGGTATACTTACTTCATCAAATGTGATCGTTGTAAAAGTTAATCCTTTAATGAATGTTTTTTTGGATATAAATAACTCAAGCAATGGCTTAGCTAATGGTAGTGCTTCTGCTCTCGTTAATGGAGGTAGTAGCTGGATTTATCAATATTTATTTTCAAATGGTGAGACTTTACAAACTGCTTCAAATTTAATAGCAGGTAATTATTTTGTACAGATTAATGATGGGAAATGTCCTGTAATTAAGAATTTTGCTATAAATAATATTATATATACAACTTCAGGTATTGTTTATGGTGAATATTATATTGATTCTATTCCTGATGTAGGAACACCTACTACTTTTTCTGTTCCTCAGGGTGATACAGTTGGAGCATATTTACATATTCCAATGAATGGTTTAGCTCTTGGTATGCACAATGTTATTGTTAGAGTTAGAGAAATTACTGGTTTATGGAGTATTCCTGTAGAGTATATGTTTTTTGTAAATGATACTTTACCTATAATTAATTCAAACCAGAATGTAAATATTACAAGTGCAGAATATTTCTTTGATAATAATGATCCTGGACCTGGTAATGCAATTCCTATTGCATCATTATATCCAAATACTTCAATTAATCACAATTTAATTGTTCCAACAACAGGATTAAATGGTGGTTTCCATACTATTTCTTTTAGAGTAAGAGATGAACTCAACAATTGGAGTGATGTTCTATCACAGACTATATATATCAAGACCGATGTTATCTATCCTCAAATTGATAGTACACAATATCCACTTGTTTTAGCCGAATATTATATTGATACCGATCCGGGACAAGGTAATGGGAAACAAATTTCTATTACTCCAGGTTATTCAATTAATGAAAGCTTTTCAGTTGATGCCTCAACATTAAGTATAGGTAATCATTATGTTTGTGTTCGTGTGAAGGATTTAAAAAACAAATGGAGCGTAGTTAAGGGGCAGCTAATTTCAGTTGTTGCACCTAACGGTTGCGAAACTCCTTATGCTGATTTTTCATTTCCTCAGGCAAATGCAGGTTTTTCCGAAAACTTCACAAATTTATCTAGTCATGTAAATGCAAATAGTCAGTATAGTTGGTATATAACTAATAATAGTATTCCAGATTATACTACTTTTAATGCAAGTTATATTTATCCTGCACCAGGTATTTATGGAGTCACTTTAAATGTAAGCAACGGAAGTAATTGTCAATCTACCGTTATAAAGCAAGTAAACATTGGACCAATTATTCCTAATATAATAACTGTTACAGGCAATCTAGTACTTTGTTCAGGTGATTCTGTTATTTTAACAGCTCCTCAAGGCTCAAATTTTTACTGGCCTACTTCAGAAACTTCTCAAAGTATTACAGTTAAAAATTCAGGTATTTATCAAGTAGTTTATACTGATATTTATGGTTATGTTAGACTTTCTAATGCAGTTAATGTTATTGTAAATCCACTTGTAAACATTGTTAGTACAATAAATCCGGCTAATAATGGATTTGCTAATGGAAGTGCCGGTTTAATGGTCTCAGGTGGTAATAGTTTTGTATATTCTTATTCTTGGTCAACAGGTGATACACTTCCTTCTATTTCCGGAGTATTTTCAGGTTCTTATAATGTAACTGTCAGCGATGGAGTATGCCCTGTTAATTTGCCAATTATTATTCCAAATAATCAAAATCAGATTTCAGGTATTATTGGTGCTGAATATTTCTTTGATGCTGATCCAGGTGTAGGTATGGGGGCATCAATACCAGTTAATTTAGGTGATACTATCAATAGTTTCGTAAATGCAAGTACAACCGGATTAAGTGTTGGTTTACATAGTTTATATATACGTGTAAAAGATATGTCAGGATTATGGAGTATTATAGCTAATCAATACATATATATATATCCATCTATTGTCCCATCTTCAACTTTAGATACTTTGCCTTATATTGTAGCTGCAGAATATTTTTATAATACTGATCCGGGAATAGGAAATGCTACACCAATTTCTATACCTATTCCTTCTTCAAGTATTGATCTTACTACAAATATTTCAACTTCTGGCACTAACTTTGGAAGCAATATCTTAGCGATAAGGGTTTTGGATAGCAAAAATGTGTGGAGTGTTATTAATGCTAAATCGTTTATGTTGTGTAATCCTCCTTCTAAACCAATTGTTAGTGCTGATACCACTGTATGTTCAGGATCATCACTCACTTTAAGAGCCGGATTAATATCTGGAGTAACGTATTCTTGGACTGGTCCTAATTCTTATACTTCTGCTTTGCAGAATCCTGTCTTAACTAATGTTCAGACAAGCCAGAGTGGTTACTATAAAGTTTATGCTGTAAATAATGGTAATTGTTATAGTAAACCCGATAGTATTAATTTAACAGTTAATAGTATCCCTTTAAAACCCGGTCTTATTACCAGTCAAACTACTGCTTGTTTAAATGATACAGTATTATTCTATGTGCCATTATTAACGGGTGCAAGTAGTTATATTTGGAATATTCCTGTTCCACATACTATAATTGCAGGAAATAATAGTAATACCATTGCTGTAAAATTTGATACTTCAATGGCATCTATACCTGTTACTGTAAGAGGATATAGTATTTGTGGAACTAGCCCTGTTTCTGATATTTATTATATTTCTACTAATTCTTTAACACCAGCAAATGCAGGAACTATTTCAGGCCCTTCAACTGTATGTCAGTTGCAGAATGATGTTGTTTATTCAGTTCCTGTTATTAATAATGCTCAAACTTATGTTTGGAGTGTACCTCTAGGTGCATTTATAGTTTCAGGACAAGGCACTAGAACAATCCATATTAACTTCCAGTCAAATGCAATATCAGGTAATTTTAGTGTATTTGGCAGAAATTCATGTGGTGATGGTTTAGCATCTGCTAGTTTCCCGGTTACAGTTAATTTCTTACCTGAAGTAACTCAAGGAAGCTATGCTAATGTTTGTTATAATGGAAATAATATAACTTTAACAGCTGGTTCGCCAATAGGTGGAGTATATAGTGGGCAAGGTGTTCAGAATGGAGTTTTCAATCCATCGATTGCTGGTACAGGTCCTCATACTATATTATATCTTTATACTAGTTCAACAGGTTGTAAAGATTCTGCTACTTCTGTAATTAATGTCTCATTAATTGTCTCTGATACTGGTATAATATCAGGTCCAACTACAGTTTGTCAGCGAAATACAAGCATTACTTATTCAGTTAGTCAAATTCCCAATGCAACATCTTATATTTGGACTTTACCTAATGGTTTTACTGGTCAAAGCTCTACAAATACAATTACTGTAAATGTTGACTCTTTAGCTTTAAGTGGATTTATTAAAGTAAAGGGTTCAAACTATTGTGGTAACGGACCGGAGGTGTCATATTATGTAAATGTTAATACTGCTCCTGAAATTGCTCAATTAGCTTCACCACAAACTAGATGTAATAATGGTCCCTTAAGTTTTATAGCATCAAAAACTACTGGATCAAGCATTCAATGGTCAATTGATAATTTCCTGAATATTGCTGCTGTTGGTGATACTTTTATTATGCCAAATTTACTTCAGGGGACAAGTGTTTTAGTCTCATATAGAGCTGCCAATCTAACTACTGGTTGTCAAAGTAGAGTTTATACCACAACAGGTACTGCTTATTCTATTCCACAAATTTTATCAGTTATTGGTGATTCAGTTTGTGATTATGGAAGCGTTACTTTAAGTGCTGTAACTTCGGCAGGTACAATAAACTGGTATTCTCAATATACAGGTGGAACTGCAATTGCTACAGGATCTCCATTTACAACACAAATTTCAACGTCAACTACTTATTATGTTGAAGCTGTCAATAATTCTTGTGTTTCAAATGGTAGAGTAGCTGTTAATGCAGTTAGAAAAATAGTACCTTCTACTCCTATTGTTAATGTTCAGAATAATTGTGGGAACTCTATACTTTCAACCACCGCAAATGGAACACTATTATGGAATACAGGCGCGAGTACTTCTTCAATTAATGTTTCCAATGCAGGAACTTATACTGTTACTCAAAAAGTAAATGGTTGTATAAGTGCTCCTGGAAGTGGTATTGCTGCTCCAATATTAATAATAAATCAATCTATTACCATTAATGCTAGTAGTAATCCAGTTAATCAAGGAAGTTCTGTGACTTATACTGCTAATGTTAATAATCCTTCAATAGGACAAACTTTCAATTGGTATGTAAACAATGTGTTGCAAAGTTCATCAACATCAAATATTTACACTTATATACCAATAGTAGGTGATTCTATTAAATGTACAGCTTTACCTATTGGTTGTTATACCGGTGGGACATCTAATCAGATTAATCAGATTGTAATATTACCATTCCCTCCATCTGGTGGTGGTCAGATTTCCGGATTAAATCCTGTATGTAAAGGTCAATCTGGAGTAATTTATACTGTAACTCCTATCATTAATGCAACTTCTTACATCTGGACGCTTCCAAATGGATATACTGGTACAAGTACTTCTCCTAGTATCACAATTAATTTTAGCAGTAATGCTGTTTCTGACACAATAAAAGTAAAAGGACATAATTATTTGGGTGATGGTCCTACAGTATCTTATTATATTATAGTAAATACAGTACCTTTAGTTGCCGGTAATATTATTGGTGATTCAATTGTTTGTCAAGGCCAAAGTAATGTTCTTTATACAACTTCTAATATTACAAATGCAACTTCTTATATATGGTCTTTCCCTACAGGAGCAAGTGGTTCAAGTACTACAAGTTCTGTTAATGCTAATTATAGTGCTTCAGCAGTATCTGGAAATGTAACAGTCAAAGGTCATAATGTTTGCGGTAATGGTGAAGCATCCAACAAAATGATTACTGTTAACTTACTTCCATTTACCCCTGGTGTAATAACAGGTTTGACAAATGTTTGCCAAGGACAGGATACTGTTACTTATTCAATACCTATCATTCAAAATGCAACTTATTATACTTGGACTTTACCAAATGGTGCATCCGGAATTAGTTATACCAATAGTATTAAAGTTAGCTTTAACAATTCTGCTTCTTCAGGATATATTTCTGTAAAAGGTCATAATTTATGTGGTGATGGTAGTTCTTCTTACTTATACATTAATCTAAATCAATTATCTTTAACTGCTACTGATATAAATGGTAATACATCCTTATGTATTGGTGCATCTACTACATTGAATGTTACTGGAGGTACTTTAGGAACTTCTGCTAACTGGAAATGGTATCAGGATAGTTGTGGTGGTAATCTAGTTGGATCTGGTAATTCTATTACTATTAATCCAACAACAACAGCTACCTATTATGTTAGAGCTGAAGGCGCTTGTAATAATACTTTATGTTTGGGTCAAATTGTTAATGTAAGCAACAACCATGTCCCAGGTTTAGACTTTACCGGTAACACTGGATTTGTTTCACATCTAGTTAATCCTACTGATGGTACTCCAACCGATTTATATCGTTTTGAAGTTAAATACACTGATGTTGATGGTAATTTACCTTCGTCTACATATCCTAGATTACAACTAGATTTTGAAGGTAATGGAATTTATTCCAATACTAACGATAGGTTATTCTATATGCAAGAAGTTAATCCAAATGACACAAATGTTGTTGATGGTAAAGACTATTATTACATTGCACAACAATTACCTGAATCACAAAATTGGAAAACACTTATTAATGTTACTAATCAAGGTGGTTGTTCATCTAAGATTGGACCGTTGAGCGAACCTAAAATAGTTCGTGCAGCTGATATATCAATTTTTGCGAATGATATTACATTCTCAAATACAAATCCAATTCCAGGTGACCATATAAATGTAAATGCTGTAATTCATAATTATTCTGGTAGAAGTGCAAATAATTTTGTAGTTCATTTAATTAATCAATTTGATACTACTGCTGTTTATCCAGACATAACTGTTCAACAACTACCAGCGTATAGCAATACAACTGTTAGCTGGAATATTCAAACTCCTGCTAATCCTGCTTGGTGTCCTATGCAAGTATTAATTGATTGGACTAATGTTTTAGTTGAGCCAAATGAATTAGATAACCAAGCTATAAGACCATTTAAAAATGGAAATTACAATCTTCCTGGATATATAGTTATCACTGCTCATGCTAATCCTGCTGTATCTATTTCAGGCTCTACAATTGGTGTTTGTGGTAATGCATACTATACTGGTACTGCTGTACATTTATTAGATTCTTCTTGTGCTGGTGCAACTGTAACTTATTTAGTTGTTGAAACTGGCCAAACAGGATCAACTTATACTAATTCTCTAGGTAATTATTGCTTCTCGTTTACAGGTCCTATTACTGCAGGAATTTATCATGTTAAGGCTCATATTACAGATTATACTCTTGATGGAGATACTGCTACAACTTTCGAAATTGTAGCTCCTCCCCCATCTCAAGTCTGTATTGGCCCTGATTTAGTATCTTCTATCTCTTTAAGTTCTAGTATAACTAATTGCTATGGTTATTGTACTACTATCCGAGTAGGTATGTCGTTAACTGGTACAGCTACTGTTACCAATGTTGGAAACGCAGCAAGTCCTGTTACTATGCTTAAGATTGATTTACCTGATGGTACTCCAGTTCCTGGTCCATTTAGTATTCCGGCTTTAAACCCTGGACAGTCATATGTTGTTAATCTACCTGCAATGACTTTCAATACTGTTGGTGGAACTTATATTGCAACTACAGCTGATTATAACAATCAAGCTTTGGAATGCAACGAATTTAACAATAGTAATTCTGCATGTATTCAAGTACTGCCTGTATTACCTGATATAGTTGCTTCTGGTGGAATGTCTCCAAGCTATTATCAATGCCAATTTAATAGTATTTCTTTTAGATTAGATAATGTTAATGGAACTCCAACAGGTAGCTTCTATACTAGTTTGAAGGTGTATAAAGGTGCTACCTTATTATCTACCCTTTATCAGGTAGTAAATAATATTAACCCTTTATGTTGGACCTATGTTACCTTTAATTACACTCCATCTGATACTGGTTATTATACTTTTGCATTCGCTGCTGACATTTATAATGCTGTTGCCGAATCAAACGAATTAAATAATACTGTAACAGTTCAAACTTTCTTTAATATATGCAAACCTGATCTCTATGTTTCGGGTTGTGGTTATTTCAAAGTTAGTCCTGTCAACCCTACTAATCCTGGTACTATTACTATATATGCTAATATTGTTAACGGTGGTTTAGCTTCTGCTACTGGTCCTTTTACTATTAACTTTAATGTTGCTGGTGTTAATTATCCTTATAATTATGCTGGTGTTTTAGCACCTTATCAGTCGCAACAGATTTCAATTACTGTTCCTACACCTGCTTTTGGAAACAATCTGTTGATTGCAACTGCTGATGCTACGAATGTAATTGGAGAATCTAATGAACTTAATAATTTTAATTCAGCAAGTTTATGTTGGGAATTTAGTTTAAGTGCGCTTTGTGGTAATAATATGTTCTGGCAACATACTCAAATGAGAAATCAACCTGTTACCTTAACTGTTGGTGCTTATAACCACGGCATTTACGAAGCTTCTCATATGAAAGTTAAGTTTGAGGTTAGTGGTCCTGGTTTAGTTGGTTGGGTCGATCTTGGTTTTACAAGCACTTATGCTGGTACTACTTGTGGTTGCCCATTCCCTGTTACTTTAGCCAATCCTTTTGCTTTCCCTCAGGTAGGTACTTATCAGGTGCGTATGACTGCTGATTATCCTAATGAGTATATCGAATGTGATGAAACAAATAATGTGTTAATAGTTAATGTTCAGGTCTCAGATTTACCTGATTATAGAGTTTTATCACAATATATTGCTCCTTCTAAACTAAATCCAGAACTAAACGAGCCTATTTCAATCGACCTTACTTATGAAAACATAGGTACTAGTACAATTGATTCGCTCGATTTGTTTGCAAGGATTGATAATACTCCTTTCGATACTCTAAGAGTTAGAGGATTAATGACTGGTACGTTCAATACAGTTCATTTGCCGAACACTTGGTCATCTAATGTAAGAGGTATTCACGTTATAAGATCTATAATTGATTTTAGAAATGAAATCTCTGAAACTGATGAGTTGGATAATGAAGCTACTCGTGCCTTTGTTGTTGGAAAGTATCCTAACTTACGCTTCTTAGTTTTCAACGTAAGTGATACTGTTCCTGCTCTTGGCAATCCTATCAATATCTTTGCTACTATTAATAATAATGGCTATGCTAAATGTGTTTCAACATATCAATTGTATTATCTAGATGATAATAACAACGAGGTTTTAATTGGCCAGCAGCCTATTACTGTTGATTCATTGGCTAGCATTTCCTTAACTGTTCCTTGGATTGTTGCCGATACTCGAACAACAATTATTGGGCGAATTGTTAATAGTAATCCTGTTGAATACGACCTTACCGATAATGAAGCAACTAAGAATATTGGAGGTCTATTAAGGCTTACTACTTCTATGAAACCTGCTACTTGTTATTCGTATGCTAATGGTGTTGCCAAAGTTATTGCTTCTGGTGGGCAGTCTCCTTATAATTTTTATTGGAACAATGGTCAGTCGGGCGATTCTATAATTGCTGTAGCTGGTACTTATAATGTAATTGTTACGGATGCAAATGGTGTTAGTGCCACTGCTTCTGTTACAATTACGCAACCAAATGCTGTTCCAGTTAGTATTAGCATCTATGCAAGTGCAAGTGTTATGTGCAATAGTTCGCTGGTAACTGTAACTGCTACTGCTGTTAATGGTGGTGCAACTCCATATTATCAATGGATCAAAAATGGAGTAGTTGTTGGTACTGATACCAATGTTTACACATTCAATGCTGCCGACAACGATTCAGTTAAGTGTATTCTTAGGTCTAGTATTGGTTGTAGTACTGGCAATCCTGCTGTATCCAACTTGATTGTATTCTCTGTTAATTCGTTACCTGTTACTGCCGGAACTATTTCTGGAGCTGTTATGGTATGTCAGGGTCAAAGCAATGTTGTGTATACGGTACCAGTAATTCCTTATGCTACTTCTTATATCTGGACCTTACCTTCGGGTGCAACGGGTTCGAGTACAAGTAATACTATTGCTGTTAACTTTGGGCCTAACGCTGTTTCGGGTTTAATAGTTGTTAAAGGTCATAGTGCTTGTGGCAATGGCGATTCTACTACAAAGGCCATCACAGTTAACCCATTACCTGGAGCTGCAGGAGCTATTACTGGAATCACTACGCTTTGCCAGGGTCCTGATACTATCAACTATACTACGCCTTTAATTACCAATGCTACTAATTATGTATGGACCTTACCTAATGGTGCTACTGGCTACAGTTCTACCAATTCTATCAAGGTTGTTTATTCTTCCTCATCTGTGTCGGGGAATATAACTGTAAAGGGGTATAATAATTGTGGTTATGGTACAGCTTCTACCTTATATATTACTGTTAACAGCAAGCCTGCTACTGCTGGAACTATTACTAGTCATACTAATATTTCGCAAGGAATCTTTAGTACTACCTACTCTGTTCCAGCTATTGCGCGTGCCACTTCTTATATCTGGACTTTGCCTGATGGTTCTGTCAGAACTACTCAAACAACTAGTACCTCTATAATTTGTGGCTCTATTAATGTATCGGGATATCTATCTGTTAAAGGTCAGAATAGCTGTGGTGATGGACTACCTTCATCTATTTACTTAAATGTAAATCTAACCAAACGTCTGCAAATACATACTATGATTCAAGGGTTTTATGATGGCGATAGCCTGATGATACCAACTGTTGAATACGATGCAGCTGCCGATGACATTACAACTAAGTTCAACAATCTTATTGTTGATACTATAAGTGTTGTGGTTCGTAGCTTGGTAGCTCCTAATTATAATGTATTGGCCGAGTATCATAATCTGATGCTATATAAGGATGGTACTATCAACGACATATTGCTCCCTTCTTGCATTACTTCTTACAATTATATTGTACTTAACCATCGTAATGCAATCGAAACCTGGAGTGATTCAGTTAATTTTACCGATACTCTTATTCGTTACAATTTCTACAAACATGCTCCTTCTAATCAATTCTTGGGTAATATGCTTGGCATATACAATCCTAATAATGCATATGTTGGAAGCTTGATGTGGAGTGGTGATGTATTTAAAGATGGTACTATTAATATTTTCGATTTATCGGATGTATTCGATATGCTTAACAATCCTAATGCGCCTGTTGGCTATGTATTGGAAGATATAAATGCTGACGGAGTTGTTAACATCTTCGATCTTTCAATTGTATTCGATAACATAAATGTGGGTGCAGGTTCGGTGAATCCTCTTACTTTAAAAAAGAAGTAGTTGTAGGATTTTATGAACTGTAAATTATGAAAGAAATACATAATTTATAAATAAAAAAAAACCTTCATCATTAATTTGATGAAGGTTTTTTTTATCACCCCAACCCTCTCCTAAGAGGCTACACATTATACACATCTTTTTCATTAATAAAATGAATTAAATGTTTATATTTTTTTGTCTTAGGGATAAACCTCAAAGAATTTTGTTACTTTTGTTCAAGCAAAAGTAAATAAAGAAAAAAAAATAGTAGCTATTTCTTCTTTTATATTTAATAAAATTAAAAATAGGATATTGGAATTTTTATAATATGTATTTCATCATAAATCTATTTTAAGTCCTTTTAATGTAAAGGTGATGTCTTTTATTTTTGGGGCATCTAAAAACACCTTGGAGGTATTTTCCTTGAAAATCCTTTAACACCAAAAAAACATAAATGGACAGTCCTATAATATAACTGTATGTGCTTTAAGCTTGGAGGTGCTATCCCAGATTTCTGGGACGACACAAAAAAGCGTGAAGGTATCGTCTTGCTTTTCTGAGATACCCCAAAAAAGCTTCAAGGTCCCTACATGCATTTTCAGGACGACCCATCCAAGCTTTTTGGTGTCAACTCACATTTCAGGGATGACCCATCCAAGCTTCAAGGTACTATCCAGCTTTTCCATGTTGACCCATCCAAGCTTCAAGGTACTAACCAGCTTTTCCATGTTGACCCATCCAAGCTTCAAGGTACTAACCAGCTTTTCCAT
>CAYRBL010000026.1:6232-17147 GCA_964422385.1 uncultured Bacteroides sp. | reverse complement strand
GATAGCTTCAGGTGACTGGAGTTCAGACGTGTGCTCTTCCGATCTATTTGAAAGTTTAAAGCAACAATGTTCGATATTTATTGATGATTTAGCAGAAATAAAGAACGAATTACAACAGTAATTATCTAAGTTTATCAAGTCTATTTAAGCCATCAATTGCTAATTGATAATTTGTTTTTAGAGTGGTAGCTGCTTTATAATCTTTTCTTGCATTTGCTTTGTCTTTCATACTTTCGTAGGTTAAGCCTCTATTATAGTATGCTTCATAGTATACACTATCAATAGTAATTGCATCAGAAAAGTTCTTTAAAGCAAGATCATATTTTTGCAAATGCTCTAGATAAATAAAACCAGTGTTAAAATAAGCTTCTTTATATTTAGGATTAATTTGGATAATATTTGCATACGATTTAATTGCTGCTTCATAATTTCCAACTTCCTGATAAAACATTCCAAGTGCATAGTGAGCTTCAATACTTTTAGGACGAAGATTTATTGCACTATTAAAATAATCTATAGAGTTTTTATTTTTTCTTAATGAAAAAAGTAAACCTAATTGCATATACGAATCATAAAAGTCAGGATTAACTTCAATTGATTTCATATAGTTTTGCACAGCTTTCGAAGTGTCTCCATATTCTTTATAAGCTAAACCTTTTACAAAATATGCTTTTGATGTTGAATTATCTATCTCTATAGCTTTATCAGCATATTTATGAGTTTCTTCATATTTTTTTAAATATAGGTTTAATTCAGCTAATTTTACAAAAGCATCAGTACTTCTAGGATCCAATGATAATGCTTTATTAAGTGCATCATTACATTTGTCTATTTGTACCATTACTAAATAAATATCAGATAAAGTAATATAAAATTCAGGCTTCTTAGCATTTATTTGTATTGCCTTATTAACATCTCCCAATGCATTGTTCACTTGGTTAGCATCCAAATATAATTTAGCTCTATTGTTATATAATAGTGCATTATTAGGTTCAGCGTTTATTTTTTCAGTAATTGCTGCTATTGGATCTATTTGAACGTTTTTATTATTCTTATCATTTTTTGTATGACAATTAAAGAATAGGGTAATAAATAAAATAAATAATGTTGTTTTAAGTATAGATTTCATTTGTATTTTAATATTTAAGTTGTCATTAATGAATTTCAATTGTGATTTATTATAATTTTTAACATAAAAAATCGCAAAGGAAAAACGATTCCTTTGCGATTAATATTATTTTAATTAGAAAAAGGCATAAATTAAATAGGCTTTGTTAAAGCCTCTCTGATTTTTAATTCTAATTCATCAGCTAATTCTATATTGTCAGACAATAATTGTTTTAGTGAATCTCTTCCTTGACCTAGTTTTACTTCTCCATAACTAAACCAAGAACCACTTTTTTTAATTATATTTAAGATAACACCTAAATCAATTATTTCTCCAATTTTTGAAATCCCTTCTCCATATACAAGATCAAATTCAGCAATTCTGAATGGTGGTGCAACTTTATTTTTTACCACTTTTACTTTAACTCTGTTGCCACTAATATTATCGCCATCTTTTATTTGACTAATTTTACGAATATCTAAACGAACAGATGCGTAAAACTTTAGAGCATTACCACCAGTAGTTGTTTCTGGGTTACCAAACATAACTCCAATTTTTTCTCTTAATTGGTTGATAAAAATACAGCAACAATTAGTTTTACTAATAGTTGAAGTAAGTTTTCTTAATGCTTGAGACATTAATCTAGCTTGCAAACCCATTTTAGAGTCTCCCATTTCTCCTTCTATTTCACTCTTTGGAGTTAAAGCAGCAACAGAGTCAATAACTATAATATCAATAGCTCCTGAACGGATTAAGTTCTCTGTTATTTCTAATGCTTGCTCACCATTGTCAGGTTGCGATACTAATAATTCAGCAACATTAACACCAAGTTTTTTAGCATACGAACTATCAAATGCATGTTCTGCATCTATGAAAGCTGCATTACCACCTTGTTTCTGGCATTCAGCTATTACATGAATTGCTAAAGTAGTTTTACCAGAAGATTCAGGTCCAAAAATTTCAATTACTCTGCCTTTAGGAAGACCTCCAATGCCTAAAGCACTATCTAAGCCAATTGAACCAGTTGAAATCACTTCAACATCTTCTATAGCTGCATCACCAAGTTTCATGATAGCACCTTTTCCATAATTCTTTTCTATTTTATCAATGGTAAGCTGTAAAGCTTTCATTTTTTCACTTTTATCCGAATTGTCAACGTTTCCTTTACTCATAATATTATTATTAGTGTGTTTTTTTAATGTTAATTATTTTTGGATTTCTTCAAAAATTTGATGTGTATGATTTTTAGTATCAACTTTAGTTATAATTTTAAGAATTATACCTTCTTCCGAAATAATAAATGTCATTCTATTGATACCATCATAAGTCTTACCCATAAACTTTTTCTCTCCCCAAACTCCATAATCTAAGATTATTTTCTTTTCTGTATCTGGAATTAATGGAAATGGTAAACTGTATTTATCAATAAAGTTTAAATGCGATTTTTCATTATCCGCACTAACTCCTATTACTTTGAATCCACTATTTAAAAGTTTATCATAGTTTTCTTTTAAATTGCATGCTTCTGCAGTACATCCAGGTGTATTATCTTTTGGATAGAAGAATAAAATAACTTTGTTTCCTGTAAAATTATTTAAAGAGATGTTATTTCCATTCGTGTCTTTAGCGTTAATATCAGGTGCTTTGTCACCAATTTTTAAATGTGTCATAGTGTATTTAATTTGTTACAAATTTACTATTTTTAATTGGATTTAATAACAATATTATTAAAAAAGTTTAATAGTATTATTATTCCTATAAAAACAAAACCCTTCCAGAGAATCTGAAAGGGTTTTGCATATGAATATCCTTATTCTTGCTTTATTTTACAATACTAATTTTTTTAGTATATTGATTTGATTTAGTATTAATATTAATAAAGTATACTCCTTTCGATAAATTAGATAAGTCGATTGTAAGATTGTTCACTTTATAACTATAAATGTTTTCAAATACCATCTCACCAAGTAGATTTAATACTTTAATGTTTACATTTGATTCGTTAAGGTTAGAAAATCTAAGGTTGATAGAGCCATTAGAAGGATTTGGGTAAATTTCTATCTCTGTTTTTTCTTGAATTCCTATACCTGCAGTTGATTTTACTATGCTAAAAATTCCTTCTTCATTTGTTGAGAAATTATAAGATCCTCCACCAACTCCACCTGAACCGGGATTAATAGTATCAATGTAAAAATAGCCATTACCTGATCCACTCCAACCAAAATTAAAGTGATAATGATAGCTATTTGTTGTACCTTGGTAGCCATCTAACACAAATGCATGTCCTGCACTTCCATCATCGCCTGCATATAATATAGGACGACTTGCATCAACATCTGATAAAATTAAAGCTTGCCATTGACTATTTGTATACCCTGATTTTTTATAATATTTAGCAGTACTATATTTAAAATATGTTTTTAAAGCTTTTTCAGCAGTTGGACCTTGATAGTTTGGATTTGAACCAACAATTGCACCCGAACCATTTGCATCATAACTCATACCTACAGCAATACCACAATGCGACATTAGAGTAGCAACTGAATTATTAGCAGAATTAACAACATTAGGCATAGCTGAATAATTATATGTTGTAGCAGCAAAATTAGCCGATAATGTACCATAATTATTCGAGTAGCCATTAGCTGTTAGATGATTGTATGAATAAGATCCACTTCCAGTTGTAGGATATGCATTATACTTTATTATCTGTGCCATTGCAGTTGCAACACATCCAGTTGGGTTGTGATTACAATAAGCTTGGTCTGTATTTGCAGGGCATAAAGCATTATAATAGCAACTTTGGTCCCAATTGATAGTACCTAATATTGGAAGCACTTGATTAACAGAGCTAGTACTCTTATTGCTATTGCTATAAGTAGCCCAAAGAACTGCAATTTCTGGAGAAGCAATTATGTTATTTACCCTGGCATTTTCTATCTCATTTTTATAGGAATTAGTAATCCAATTTAATGCTGGAATATCCTTATTATATGGAAAATCAACCTCAAATGAATAAGCTAAAACTGGTGTAACATTGCTTTCGGCTGAAACAAGGATATAACCTTTCTCATTACCAATAGTAAATATATAATATACTGCTAGATTATTCTTGTCAGTGACTATTGTTTCTTTAGTGATTTTAATAGATTCTGACGAAAAATTATCAATTTTTAGTGCTCTCTCTTTATAGAAATTTACAGCAACTATCTTAGCTTTATTTATTTCAACTAATCCTGCAAAAGAATTAGTAACTAAAAATAGAAGTATTATATATACAAATAGCTTTCTCATAGTGCTTTTAAAATAATATATTAATTATTGAATTAGTTTTTAAGAATATACATTTGTATAGCAAAACTCTTTATTTCGCCACCATTTACTACTAAAGGTGTTTCAACAAAACCGAAATAATCTCCTGCTGTATAAGTGCCACTATTATCCATGTCTTTCCAAGCCATAATATAATATTTCCCTTTTGCTAAACTACTGAATGAAGCTGTTGCAGAAGTTGCAGAACCAGTTGAAACAACTGAAGCAACTTTAGCATCGTATGTAGCTTTAGTATGAACTTCTACACTTAATCCATTGCAGCTGATAGTACCAGTTTCGCTAGCTAACTTTGTTATGGATATACTTATTTTACCTGATGTAGATGAGGTAGTCTCATCTTTTTTACATCCATTCGAAAATATGAAAAAGCATAATATGCTTGATATAAATAATATTTTTTTCATGTTAATTCTTATAAAAATTATTCAACAATAAATTTCTTTACTTCTTTTAAATTTTCATTCTCTATTGAGATGAAATATAGCCCTTTGTTTAAATTTGTAAGGCTTATATTTTCTGATATAATTGAGTTCCCTTTATTAATAATTCTTTCTTCAATCAAACGTGATGTAATGTCGTATATTTTAATTGAGTACGAACCATTATAATCATTATTTATAACTAAAGAGAAATTTCCTTTATTTGGATTAGGTATTATATTTAAAGAAGAAGTTAATTTGCTCTCATTTACAGTTAATGGTGATGCTGCCATATTTGAAGGGTAAGCATTTAGAATTGCATCTTGGTTACTATTAAATGCACCATTAGATGAGTTGATTGCACTTAAATAATAGTATCCATTATCAGTTCCACCCCAACCTATATTTATATGATAATACTCTGGATATTGAAATCCATCTAATATAAATGCATGACCACCACTTGATCCACTACCTCCATATAATACAGGTCTACTATTTATTAGCATAGCTCTCAATTGTATGTTCCATAATGGTGTAGTGTATGAACTTCTGTTTACATGTATAGTACTTGATGAATATTTAAAATAGGAAACTAATGATGTAGCAGATGTTGATAGTGAAGCCGATGAACCACCTGTTGCATATTTCATATTAACAGATATTCCAGCATGTAACATTAATGTTGCTACAGCTGTGTTTTCTGCTGTTAAGGTTAATGGCATTGATGCAAAACCATAAGAGGTTGCTCCAAAGTTAGCTGTTAGTGCTGAGTTATTACTATTAGTATGTGTTCCTACTCCTTGTGCAGGCCATCCATAGTATTTCATGAATTGTGCCATTGCTGTTGCTACACATCCTGTTGGCATGTGATTACAATATCCAAAACCACTAGCTCCTGTAGGGCATAATGTATTATAATAGCAACTTTGATCCCATGTTGTTTTTGTTAATGGACCTACTGTAGTAATGTCAGTAGTTGATTTAGTTGTTTTTCCGTCTAAATACTGCGACCAAGTAGTATTTATTTCTTCAGTGCTAGAAAGATTTTCTCTTCTTGCTACAATAATTTGATCTTTATAACTTTCTATGAAATAATTCATCGTTGGTGATGTATTATTTAATGAAAAATTGTTTTCGAATGTGTAAAATAATATTGGATAAGTATTTGATTCAGCTGAAATCATAATACTTCCATTATTATTACTAAATTTAAAAACATATATTGCAGCTGTTCCGTTGTCTGCAATTACATCTTCCTTTGCTATCACTACATCTTTGTAGCTTATGCCTTCTCTTACCAATTGTACTCTTTCATAGAAAAAATTCTTAGCAACTAATCTTGCTTTTTCTATAGGTACTACTTCTGCTCGTGTTATTTGTGAAAATAACATCATAGCAATGACTAACGAAAATAGAAATGTAAATTTTGTTCTCATTTTTACTTGATAATTAGATTGATTATTTTTTTGATTATTTTTTTATTTATTATTACTTTGTTAAATCTATACAAATTCCTGGTAATCCTTTTTCTATGAATTTATTTATTTCTTCAATATCATTACTAGATATCTTATTGCAGTTATAGAGTTCTATTAAAGGATTCGTTTCTAAAAGCATCGACATCATTATTTCCTTTGTTGGAGTCTCAGCTAATTTACTATACTCCTCATAGGTGTATTTCAAAAATGCTACATTTTTCCCAATTCCCCTATTGTCGAGTAAGTATCCCTTAGCTAATGGTGTTGGATACGCTAATTTCCCTTTAAAGTATACATCTTTAACATCTGGAAAAGATACGATATCTTTTTTATCATTAGATAACATTACAGGAATATATTTGTCGTAGTTTGCCCTTGTTTTATAAATAGTTATAGGTGATAATGCTCTTATCGAATTCATTTGTATAGTATCATGTTTCTCAACTATTGGGATATTTTGTTGATTTTTGCATGAACTTATTAAAAAGAAAAAAATAATTGTTACAACGATAACAAGTTGATTTCTACTCATAAATGTATTATATTGACAGTTTTAAACTGTTTGCAAAGTTAATAAAAAAATGTATTCTAATACTATTATTTTAATTATTTATGATTTCTTCTTAACAATTCTTTGTTAATTAAATTTAGCTCACGAGTAGTTTGATTTGCAATTGATGTATTTTCTTGTGCACGTCTTATAAGATAAGGTATTACAGTTCGGACCGGACCGAAGGGAACGTATTTTGTAACATTATATCCTAGCTTTGATAAGTTGAAACTTATATGATCACTCATTCCTAAAAGCTGAGCAAAGTAATATTTATTAGATGTTTTATCTAAATTATATTTTTCAATTAGCTGTGTAAAGTATAATGCACTCTCTTCATTATGTGTTCCTGCACAAATGTTTACAATATCTCTATTCTCTAAACATGTATATATTGATAAATTGTAATCTTTGTCGGTAGCTTCCTTATCTATATGGATAGGAGAGGGGTAGTTGAATTCAATTGCTCTTTCTCTTTCCTTTTCCATATATGCACCTCTAACAAGTTTTAATCCAATGAAGTATTTATTAGTTTTAGCTTCAGATATCATATTGTTTAAGAATGCAATTCTATCATGTCTATACATTTGAAGCGTGCCATATACTATTGCTGATTCCTGATTGTACTTTTCCATCATTTCTGTTGTAAGTGAATCAATTGGATTTTGAATCCAACTCTCTTCAGCGTCGATAAATATAGGTAATTTATAGCTGTAAGCCTTTTGACAGATGGTGTCTACCCTGTTTTTAACCCTTTCAAATTCTATAGTTTCCTCGTTTGTGAGGTTTATATTAGAATTTATTTTTTCTAATAATTCTAATCTTGCTAAACCAGTAGTTTTGAACACTGCAAATGGGATTTTTTCATCGTTTTTCGAGCGTTCTATTACTTTTAATATTTGATCTCTAACGTAATCGAAGTCGGCTTCGTTGTTGTTTCCTTCAGCAGAGTAATCGAGTATGGTTCCTATTTTGTATTCCCATAACTTATCAATTGTGGGTGTACATTCGTCTATGCTTTCGCCACCACAAAAGTGCTTAAAAATGGTAGGTTTTAAGATCCATTTTAATGGTAATTTATATTTTAATGAAAAAGCTACTGCTTTTTCTCCAAATGAGACTAATGTTGGATTTTTTATAGTGTTAAAAAGTAATTTTGCTTGCTTTAATTCCTTTGAAGTCTTTGATGCAAAGGCTGTTTCTGTATTGTTAAACATTAATTTATTGTTAATTAAGAATTATTTTACAAAATTACGATTAAAATTACTTGTAATTCCTAAAGAATTGTTAATTTTGTATAATTATGAATCCAACATACAAAATAATAAACGACAACTATCCAGTATATGCTGGAACTGGCATTTTAAAGGAAATTTCTTTATATGAAAACCTTTTTGAATCTTATGCTAATATTGTGATATTAGTTGATACTAACACAGTAAACTATTGCTTACCCTGGTTTTTCCTTATTTTTCCTGAGCTTAAATCTTCCAATATTATTACCATTCCTAATGGCGAAATTAATAAAAATATTTACACCGTAATTGATATTTGGAAACGTTTTTCAGACCTATATGTCAATAGAAATACACTTCTTATTAATTTAGGAGGAGGTGTAGTGTTAGATATTGGTGGTTTTGCTGCTTCAACTTACAAAAGAGGGATACCGTTTATCAATATCCCTACTTCATTGTTGGCTATGGCTGATGCATCTGTTGGTGGTAAAACTGGAATCGACCTTTTTAATTTAAAAAATCTAGTTGGTACCTTTACACAACCTAAGGCTGTGATAGTTGATACAGATTTTTTAGCTACATTATCACAGGAAGAGATTAACAATGGTTATGCTGAAATAGTAAAACATGCTTTAATTGCTGATATTATCCTTTGGAAAAAAATCAAAAGAATGCCTATTGATAATCAAGTCAATTGGGGAGAATTGATAATCAGGAATATCAAGCTAAAACATAAGATTGTAAAGCATGATCCATTTGAAAAAGGTCCTCGCAAACTGCTTAACTTTGGTCATACAGTTGGTCATGCTATCGAAACCTACTCTTTAGAAAATGGTGACCGTAGATTATCTCATGGAGAATCTATTGTTGTTGGTATGATTTGTGAAATATTTCTCTCTGTCGAGAAATTTAAACTTGATCCATTCTATACCAATGAAGTATGTTCTTATTTGCTTATAAATTTTAATCATTATAAGTTTCCTGTAAAGGCCATTCCTCAATTAATTGAGATTATGAAACAGGATAAAAAGAATATTGATGGTAAAATTGGGTTTACGTTGATGAAAGAAATAGGGGAGGCAACTATCAATAATTACGTTGATGTTAAGCTAATTAAAAAAAGCTTAGAATATTATCTACGTTATGCATAATTCCAATAGTCTTCAATTTTTTTATAATAAAGAATATATTAATAAGGAGGAAATTAAGCTTCCATCATCCAAAAGTATTTGTAATCGACTACTTATAATTAAAGCTTTATGCAATAATGGTTTTGATATTGATAATTTATCTTTAGCTGACGATTCTCAGCTATTGAATAATATATTAACTACTATAAGTTCCAATACAAATCCCGATTTTGCCCAAATTATCAATACAAAAAATGCAGGAACTGTTTTTAGATTCCTCCTTGCCTTTTTAGCTGTTGATAAAAATAAGTATGTATTAACAGGTGATGATAGGATGTTGCAACGTCCTGTTTTATCATTAGTTGAAGCATTGCAAAATATGGGTGCTGATCTCAAATATATGGAAAAGGAGGGATTTCCACCCATAATAATTGGTGAATTTTCCTTATTGTGCAATCAAATTGAGATAGATAGCACTGTAAGTAGTCAGTTTGTGTCGGCATTATTGTTGATTGCTCCTGCTTTTTCCAGAGATTTTCAAATAAAACTAAAAGGTAAAGTTGTTTCTAAACCTTATATTGGTATGACTATTAGCTTAATGGCTCAATTTGGTGTAAAATGTGTTTGGAAAGAGGATACAATATATATATATAGGGGATCTTATAGTGCCACTTCTGCTATTTATAATGTAGAAGCCGACTGGAGTGCTGCTTCTTATTTCTATCAGATAGTAGCTTTAGGCTTAAAATCTTCAGTTTTTATAAAAGGTTTAAATAAAGATAGTATTCAGGGTGATGCAGTTGTAGCCGAAATTTATAAGTCATTTGGTGTAGAAACTAATTATGTTGAAGAGGGTATTTTATTAAATAAAACATCTAAATATGTTGATAATTTTGAGTTTGAGTTTAGCAATTACCCTGATTTAGTGCCTGCAATAGCTGTAACTTGTGCAGCTTTGGGTATAAATGCCAGATTAAGTGGTTTGAGAAACCTTAAAATTAAAGAATCCGACAGAATAACAGCCTTAGCTACCGAACTATCTAAATTAAATGTTGATACTAAGGTCGAAAACGATGATATTATATATATTTACAAATCAGAACTAAAATATACTGATGCCATCCAAACCTATAACGATCACCGTATAGCTATGTGTTTTGCACCTTTGGCGATGTTTTTACCAGGAATTACTATTTTAAACCCATCAGTAGTCGAAAAATCATTCCCTGATTATTTTATACAGTTAAAAAAGTTGGGATTTGAAGCCAAATAGGTATTTACTTTTATTAATTAATTTTCATTAGAAATATCATTAGTTTTATCTTTATTTTATTATTAATTCGTAAAATTATATATAAAATAAAGAGAATAAAAATAAGATAGAATATCCTTATTCTTTTAATTAAAAGAAGTAATATTATTTTAATAATAAGTAAAATTAGATTGAATTAAAATACTATCAAAACAAGAATAATTATTTTAAAAGTTTAATCACATTACTTTTGATCAAATATCCTTACTTTCAAAATAAAGATACCTTAAATAGGAGCAAATATTCTTATTTTTAAAATAAAGATTCTTTATATAGAAGCAAATATCTTTACTTTCAAAATAAAGATTCTTAATATAGGATCAAACATCTATACTTTCAAAATAAAG
>CAYRBL010000026.1:0-6132 GCA_964422385.1 uncultured Bacteroides sp. | reverse complement strand
TTTCAAAATAAAGATTCTTAATATAGGATCAAACATCTATACTTTCAAAATAAAGATAACTTAAATAGGAGCAAACATTCTTATTTTCAAAATAAAGATTCTTAATATAGGATCAAACATACTTATTTTTAAACTTAAGTTGCCTTACTTTTAAACAAATATAATTATATTAAACCAAAATTTCTCCTAATTAAAACTAAATATCTATTTATTTATCGTTAAGTCTCCTTACTTAAAAACAAAAATAAGGATATTCATAGTTAAGTCGCCTTACTTAGAACCAATAATCATAATAATCATAGTTAAGTTGCCTTAGTTAGAAATAAATTTCCTTATAATCAAACTATAGTTACCCTGTTTTGACGCAATAATACATAAAAAAGGAACAATTTTCCTTAATATTACTGCTATTTATAAGTGTTTTGAAGCTATAATAATAATGTTAAGGCTTATAGTACATCGTTTTAATGGAAAATTAGTTAATATAGTTTTAAGAATAAGGATATTCATAGTTAAGAGAGGAATATTTTGAAGTATACTTATCTATATTTAAAAATAAAAGCCTAAGATATTATTAGAACATCTTAAGCTTATTTTTATTTAAATTATTATTTTTATATCAATATTAACATTGAGGGATAAATGAATGAACCATACTTCTTTGTCCTTTACCTGAAGCATTTTTGCCATATATTCTAATATAATTTACTACGTATAATGTGTATTTAGTTAGAATAAGCGAATTCATTTTTTTACCAGAAAGAACTGCATACCACGAACTTTCTATTTCAGGTGTTAATGTAATTTCAACAACAAAAGTATTGTTTTTTTGATGTGTTTTAGGAGACTTAGCTTCACCATCTTTATAGACTCTCCTTTTTAAATAGACTTTATAAGTGTCCATTTCGGCACCTTTTGTTATTTTTGTAATTATAGGTTGCTCAGGTATAGGTGCATTCTGAGGTTGTCTGTTCAAATATAAACCTGTTAAGTTAATAATAACAGGATTATGGTTACATATTGGTTTTACATAATCTAAAATATTTTTAATATTATAATGCACTTTTCTAGCCGAAAAACTACGTTCTGCCTTTTTTGAAATACTATCTACAGCATCTTTAATATCTTTATCAAGCTGAAAAAGATCTTTCAGAAACAGCGTTTTTGTTAAAGGAGGTGCTTGAAAAACAGATTTATTTTTATATATACCTTTTCGTACTATTCGATGACCTAAGATAGATAAACCATGAAAATCCTCTACAGGACAATGTAATACCGGTTCTAATGGTCTTTTTGATGCCATAATGAATTAAATTTAAGTTTATTAAAAAATCAATACTAAAAATTTATTACTATGAATAATTTTTAGACAGATTAAAAAACTTTTCAAACTTCAATCATCATTTGTATTATGGTAACCAAGGCTTAAATGTCAACATTTTTTAATGGGTCTATAGCTTGTTATGTCAATTTTATTTTTGTTTTTATTATAATTGAAACAAAAATAAGGAAATCGAGTGTAAAATTAGATTAATTAATTGACAATAGTTGTAGAAAATCAAAGTATTTTAGCATTTATATGTTAATTATATGTAAAAAGAAATTTTAGTTAACATTTAGAGATGAAAGAATAAGGATATTCATGCAAAATGAATTGATATGAATTTCTAATGTATTTATTATTAATTTGTAAACATCAGAATTAATAAGAATTACAATAATTATTCAGTTTTTTATTTTAGTAATATAGAAATAATGCATACCTTATTTTAATAAAATTAAAAATTAAATTTAAAAACAAAAGAACTTTTTTAATGTTTTAAAACAAGTTCTATTTAAAGTGTATAGAACTTTTTTTAATAAAATAAAAAAATAATACTAAATAAAATGAATACAATAATAATTATAATAGCAATAATCATAGCAATTCTAATATTAATAGCATTGCTAACTGGAAAAGATATGATAATCGAACGCGAAACTACCATTAATAAACCAGTTTCGGAAGTATTCGAATATCTAAAACAAACTCGTAACCAAGACTCTTTCAGCACTTGGAACATGACCGACCCAAGTATGAATAAAACTTACGTAGGTACAGATGGCGAAATTGGATTCGTATACAAATGGGATAGCACGAATAAAAATGTTGGGGCTGGCGAACAAAAAATAATAGCAATAGAAAACAATAAATACATCGAATACGAAATTGTTTTCAGCAGACCAATGCAGAATGTAGCTATATCAAAATTCGTGTTAATTCCTGTAACTGCAAATGAAACTGTTGTAATGTGGGGATTTTATAGTGGAACAAAATTACCAATGAGATTATTTAAAGCTATTTTTGTAAAAATGCTTGGAAAAGATATCGAAAAAAGTTTACAAAACTTAAAAAATATTTTTGAGAAATAAAAAACCAACTTATTTTATAAAAAAAATGCCTTTAATAAATCAATATTAAAGGCATTTTTTTTGTTAAAAGAATTTATCTTGTAAATAAAAGTTCTCTATATTTAGGCAATGGCCATAACTCATCGTCCACAATTAACTCCAACTCATCGATATGCTCTCTCACATCTTCAATAAATGGTTTAACAGTATGTGCATAAGCAGCTGATTTTTCAACATAATCATCATTTAAGTTAGCCACACGTCTAGCCTCCGTCATACGAGCCACCAAATCCTGAATTTGCGAAATATGTTCAGAAATAATTCTAATATTCTGAATTGTTTTCTCAGCAAGCTTCGAATAATCTTTTAAACTATAGATCTCTTTCAAACCTGTTGCATTAGTTATAAGTATATTCTGATACTTTATAGCAGTAGGAATGATATGATTAATTGCCAAATCGCCAAGTACTCTTGATTCAATCTGCATTTTTTTGGTATATGTCTCCAAGCTTATATCATATCTTGACTCCAACTCTCTTTTAGTTAAAATACCATTGTCGCCAAACAAAGCAATAGTCTTTTCCGAAACATAAGCTTTCAAAGCTTCGTGAGCTTCAGTTATATTAGTCAAACCTTTTTTAGCAGCTTCCTCAATCCAATCTTTACTATATCCATTACCTTCAAAAATTACATTCTTCGATTCTTTAATATAGCGTCTTAAAACCTGAAATATGGCTTCATCTCTTTTAATCCTTTTCTTTGTCAACTTCTCAACATCAGATTTAAACATCTTTAATTGATTTGCCATAGCAGTATTTAGAACAATCATTGGACCAGCACAATTTGCCGAGGAACCAACAGCCCTGAACTCAAAACGATTGCCAGTAAAAGCAAAAGGTGAAGTACGATTTCTATCTGTATTATCAAGTAAAATTTCAGGGATCTTACCAATATCTAACTTAAGTTCCGTTTTTTCTTCAGGAGTCATTTTCTTTTCAGAAACTTTCTCCTCTATTTCTTTTAATAAATTACTTACATAAGTTCCTAAAAACACTGACATGATGGCAGGTGGAGCTTCATTTGCTCCCAAACGATGTTCGTTTCCCAATGAAGCAATACTAGCACGCATCAAATCCGAATTTTCATAAACAGCTTTCATTGTACATATTAAAAAAGTAAGGAATTGCATATTTTTCTTAGGATTTTTACCAGGAGAAAGTAAATTAACTCCAGTATCTGTCATCATCGACCAATTGTTATGCTTTCCCGAACCATTTATTCCCTTAAAAGGTTTCTCATGAAAGATTACAAAAAACTTATGATTACGTGCAACCTTACGCATAATATCCATCATAAGTTGGTTATGATCAACAGCAAGATTAGCTTCCTCAAACACTGGAGCACATTCAAATTGGTTAGGTGCTACCTCATTATGACGAGTTTTAATAGGAATACCAAGTTTATAACATTCAATTTCAAAATCACGCATAAAAGCAGCAACTCTATCAGGAATAGATCCAAAATAATGATCTTCCAATTGTTGATCTCTTGCAGAAGCATGTCCCATCAAAGTTCTATCTGTTAAAATTAAATCTGGTCTTGCTTTGTAAAGTGCCTCATCTACCAAAAAATACTCTTGCTCCCAACCTAATGTTGCAATAACTCTAGAAACATTTTTATCAAAATAATTACAAACATCAACAGCAGCTTTATCCAGTAAACTCAGTGATTTTAGAAGAGGTGTTTTATAGTCTAAAGCTTCACCGGTATACGAAACAAAAATCGTAGGAATACATAGCGTTTTGCCAACAATAAAAGCAGGCGAACTAGGGTCCCATGCAGTATATCCACGTGCCTCAAAAGTATTACGAATTCCTCCACTTGGAAAACTAGAAGCATCAGGTTCCTGTTGAACTAACAAAGCACCTGAAAAACTTTCAATAACACTTGAATTACCTGCAGGTTCAAAAAAAGCATCATGCTTTTCAGCAGTTGCACCATTCAATGGATGAAACCAATGAGTGTAATGTGTAGCTCCCATATTAACTGCCCAGGCTTTCATTCCAAGAGCAATTTGGTTAGCAATACGTCTATCAATCTTCTTCCCTTTTTCGGTAGCAGCCAATATATTTTCAAAAGCTTCCTTTGATAAATATTCCTGCATCCTTGGTCTATTAAAAACATTGATACCATAATACTCTGAAGTTTTCAAATCAGTATCTTTTATTACTGCATTTCTTGATAAAGCTTCATCGATTGCCTTAAATCTAACTGTTGTCATAAAAAAAATATTAAAATAAATAAATATTACAATTTAAAATACTAATCCCCTATTTTTATCTATACATATTAAATAAAATATATTTTATAAATTCTTTACCCTATTATTTTTAAAATATAATTCTGCAAATTTAACATATTTATAATTCTAAAGTTTATTAAAAATAACATTTTAAATAAAAATAACATTTTCTTAATACTCAATTGAAATAAAATTCCGATATTTGTACTCAAATAATTGAATCATTTTTAATAATAATTTATACGTATGAAAAAAACATTTATTAGTTTTATTATCCTAACATTTATGATGTTAGCTTTTACAGCTCAGTCTCAGACATTATTACTGAACGAGCAATTTAATTACCCTGTTGGAGATTCCATAGCAGCTCACGGATGGACTAATCATAGCGGAAGTACAAATTTAGTATCATGTGTTGCAGGCTCTTTAAGTTATACTGGCTACCCTGCATCAGTAGGTAATATGGTATTTTTGAATTCTAGTGGCGAAGACGTTAACCATACTTTTACTCCACAATTATCTGGAACAAGTATATATGTAGCATGTTTAATTAACGTACTAACAGCTTCTTCTACTACAGGAGAATATTTCCTTCACTTAAAAGGTCCTTCAACAACAATATTTACAGGTCGTGTATATATTAAGAAAGATGCTACTTTAAGTAAATACTCTGTTGGTTTATTAAAAGGACCAACTGCTGCTAGTACTGTTTACTCAACTACACTATATGACATTAACACTCCTACTTTATTAGTTTTAAAATACACTATTAAACCAGGTGCTACTAACGATAGTGTTTCTTTATTTGTTAATCCTGCTATTGCTAATGAAGGTACTCCAACATTAGTTGCTGCTGATTTAACTTCAACAGATTTAGACACCACTACACAAGCTATTGCTTTAAGACAAGGTTCTTCAGCTAATAGCCTAACCTTAAATATTGATGAAATTAGAATAGCTACTAACTGGAATGATGCTATTGGATTTAATGGTGTGATTTCTGCTCCTTTTGTTCAAACAGGAACTTCAAGTGGTATCACTTCAACATCAGTTATTTTAAATGGAAATGTAACTTCTGATGGTGGTACTGCTATTACAAAAAGAGGTATATGTTATGCTACTACTGTTAATCCCGATACTACTGCTACAAAAACTATTGAAACAGGTACTGTAGGTGCTTTTTCAAGCAATATCACAGGTTTAACATCAGGTACTTTATATCATTATAGGGCTTATGCTTTAAATTCATCAGGTATTACCTATGGTGCTGACTCTTCATTTACTACAGCTACAGGTGCTGTTGTTCCTATTCTTACTACTACAACAGTTACATCAATTACCGAGACTACTGCTAATGCTGGTGGTAATGTTACCAATGATGGTGGTGCTGCTATTATTGCAAGAGGTGTTTGTTATAGCACAACTGCCAATCCTGATAC
>CAYRBL010000025.1:7343-17704 GCA_964422385.1 uncultured Bacteroides sp. | reverse complement strand
ATTAACATATATTGTTCATATTTAGTACTCTACATTTTTTGTCATGTACTAAAATTATGAATACTAAAGAAAATCACTTCGTAGTTGGAATTGGAGCATCGGCAGGTGGTCTTGATGCAGTTCAGCAATTATTCGATAATCTTCCTGAAGATACAGGAATGGCATTTGTAATAATTCAACATTTATCACCAGATTTCAAAAGTTTGATGCCCGAATTATTGGCTAAGCATACCAAAATGAAGATTTATACAGCACAAGACAAAAAAATAATTAAACCAAACTGTATATATCTAAACGAACGAAGTAAAAATCTACAAATAAAGGATAACAAACTAGTTCTACTTGATAAAGCTACCAAAGGGAATTTAAATCTTCCTATAGATATCTTTTTTCATTCGTTGGGACAGGAATATATGGATAAATCTTTTGGAGTTATACTTTCGGGTACCGGCTCGGATGGTTCGAGAGGAATAAAAACTATTAAAGAAGCAGGTGGCACAATTTTGGTTCAAGAGCCTAGTTCGGCTCAATTTGATGGGATGCCTAATTCGGCAATCTCTACCAATCTTACCGATTTTATATTAACACCTGAAGAAATAGCTCAGAAATTAATTCTTTTAAGTTCGAAAAGATTAGATTTACATGTTTTAACTGACGAATCTGATGATCATGAAAAAGATTTTACTTCAATTCTGGAACTAATTTATAAGCACTCGGGGATTAATTTTAAAAAATATAAAAACAATACCCTTCTGCGAAGACTTGAGAAAAGAATGAGTATACACAATATTGAAACATTATCTGAATATTATACATTTCTTAATTGCAATCTTCAGGAAAGAACAACAGTTTTTCAAGAATTCTTAATAGGAGTTACCAGTTTTTTTAGAGATACTGAAGCATTTAATATAATAAAGAAAAAAGTAATCCCATCAATTATCGATAATAATAGTAAACAACGAACTATACGTATGTGGATTTCGGGATGCTCAACCGGAGAGGAAGTGTATTCCTTAGCTATTTTAATGGAAGATTATTTTCGGACTTATAAGATTAATATAGATTATAAAATCTTTGCTACCGATATTGACAAAAAAGCATTACATACAGCAGGAATTGGAAGTTATGTTGTAAATAATATAGCTGAAATAGATAATAAATATCTTGAAGAATATTTTTTAAAGGTCGGCGATAGAATACAAATCGTTAAGCGTATTCGCGAAAAAATTGTGTTTTCATATCATGATGTCACCAAAGATCCACCTTTTATTAGAATGGATTTTATTTCCTGTCGAAATCTTTTGATTTATTTTAATAATTCAACTCAAAAAAAGGTGTTGAATAATTTTCAATATGCATTAAATAAATTTGGATACCTATTTCTTGGTTCAAGCGAATCATTAGGTTCAGTAAGTAAATACTTCCAAATAATAGATAATAAATGGAAGATATACCAAAATATTTCAGAAAATACACGCATAAGAGATGATGAAGATTTTGAGAACGAACCATCAACTAGCCTTCATTTTTTAAAAGAAAGTTATAATATTAAATCACGATATTCTACTTCTGAGAATTTAAATGAAACATATTTTTATAAACATTTAAGTAAAAAACATTCGCCTACCTCTGTTTTTATCGACAAGGAATTTAACGTATTATTTGTAATTGGCGATTTAAAAGAATGGTTTTCTTTTCCATCAGGATTGTTTCAAAATAATTTATTAAAGATTACAGATACTGATTTATCAACTATTATCCGAAATGGAGTAAGACGAGTTACTAAAAATGACAAATCTATTATATATAAAGATTTGGTGATAAAAACAGATACTGAAACACGAACTTTTGACTTATCGTTTGAATACATTCATAATTTTCATAATATGAATGAAGTTTATTTAGTCGAATTCGGACAAATCTCCCATATTGATCTTACAAACAAAATAGTGTTGTCGGATATAGATTTACCAAACTTCTCGAAGCAACAAATAGAGGACTTACAATTAGAACTAAAAGAAAATAGAAATGAATTGCAGAATGTAGTTGAAGAACTCGAAACTAGTAACGAAGAACTACAATCCTCTAACGAAGAACTTATGTCTTCAAATGAAGAATTGCAAAGTTCGAACGAAGAACTACAATCTGTAAACGAAGAATTATATACAGTAAATACCGAACTTCAGGAAAAAAATAAGGAACTTGAAGATCTAAATAATGATGTCAACAATCTTTTAAATAGTAACGATATCGGAACATTATTTTTAGATGTACATCTAAATATTAGAAAATTCACCCCATCTATTAAAAAGCTTTTTCACCTCGAGGATTCAGATATAGGAAGGTCGTTGATAAGTTTTGCCTCCGAATTTGATGACGAGAGCAGACAGTCAATTATCAACGATTCGAAGGAATCACTTGAACAGCTTAAATCATTTGATAAAGAAATACAAGATAAAAATGGCAATTGGTTTATGAAACGAATATGTCCATTTATAACTTCCAAAAAGAAAATAGATGGTGTTGTTATAACATTTATAGATATAGCATACTTAAAAAAGGTACAAGATGATTTAAGATATGCAAACCAACGACTTGATATTGCACTACAAGGTAGCGAAATGGCTTGGTGGGAAGTACATATGCCAAAAGGAGAAGTTGTGTTTAGTACAAAAAAGACAGATATGCTTGGGTACAATAGTAGTGAATTTAAGCATTATTCTGATTTTACAAAGTTGCTGCATATTGATGATTATGAAAATACAATGACAGCTTTTAGGGATCATCTATCAGGTAAAAAAGACAAATATGATTGTGAGTATCGTATAAGAACCAGTAAAAATGAATATAAATGGTTTCATGATGTAGGAATGATTTCATACGAAAAAGATGATACAAAAATTATTAGTGGTATTGTAAATGAAATTACATTAAAAAAAGAAGCTGAAATTAATTTATTAGATGCACAACAAAAAGCAGAAATTGCAAACATTTATAAGAATCAGTTTTTGGCAAATATGAGTCATGAAATAAGAACTCCTATGAATGGATTAGTTGGATTTGCAAGCTTGCTAAGAGATGAAGATTTAAGTTCTGAGACAAAAAATAAATATATTGATATCATCGAAAATAGTTCAAAACAATTATTAAATCTTATAAACGATATAATAGATGTTTCGAAAATAGAAGCTAAAGAATTAAAAATAGAGAATAAAACATTTAAAATAAGTGAACTATTATATGGAATACAAGATACATTTAACGGATTAAAAAAGACAAAACATAAAGAACATATAAATATTATAGCAAAAATTCCATTTGATTCAGAAAATTTAATATTAGATTCAGACCCTAACAGATTGCAACAAGTAATAATCAATTTATTGGGTAATGCTTTAAAATTCACCGAAATTGGTACAATAGAATTTGGATTTAAGCGAAAAAATAAAGAGTTAAGTTTTTTTGTAAAAGACCAAGGTATAGGTATTCCAAAAGAGAAGCTAGAAATAATTTTTGAACGTTTTGAACAAATTAAATCAAGCAATATAGCCAAAAACGAAGGAACTGGTTTAGGTTTATCTATCTCTAAAGGCATTGTTCAATTATTAGGGGGCGAATTAAAAGTAGAATCAAAAGAATTAGAAGGATCAACTTTCTATTTTGATTTACCTTATTCTGAAAAAGATTCTTTAATTGAGAAAAACAATATAAAAATTGAAGCTGCAGATATTAAAGATAAAATTAAAAATAAAACCATTTTAGTTGTGGAGGATGAAATTGTAAATATAGAGTATTTTAAAGCATTATTTTCAAATTTACCTACTAATTTAATATTTGCTTATAATGGTCGTGAAGCGTTAGAACATATTAAATCAAACTCAAAAGTTGATATAATACTAATGGATATTCTGATGCCAATAATGAATGGATATGAAGCAGCCAGTGAAATTTTAAAATTAAAACCTAAAGCAAAAATAATTGCTCAAACAGCAAATGCTATGGCTGGTGATGAAACTAAATGTCTGGAAAATGGATTTATTGATTATGTTTCAAAACCATTAAATAAAGATGAGCTATTAACTAAAATTGCAATGTGGATTGAAAATTAAAAGTTAAATGAAGTTTATATTTTATATTATAATGTCAATAAAATATCATGCTAAACATTATATATATTAAAAATACTTTATGAAAATCTGCATTTTATAATTAGGTACCACATTTGTATGATATAATGTAATACCTTAGAAAAGCTTAGGGACCGATGAGATGACTTTTTTAAATAAATGCCATTATCAGATTTATTTAGTCTTTAGTTTCTTTCTTTTTTTTTATTTAAACTTTGCTTTTAGTTATAAATAAAAAACATCAATAAAAAAGCCTGCAACATATAAATGATGCAGGCTTTTTTAAGATATATTATGTTAGAAAGATTTGTTATCCGTTCATCGATACCAAAAACTCCTCATTAGATTGCGTAAATCTCATTTTTTCTTTCAAAAATTCCATCGCTTCCAATGGATTCATATCTGCCAAATGATTTCTCAAAATCCATATACGTTGCAACACATCTTTGTCTAATAACAAATCGTCACGACGTGTACTCGAGGCCACTATATCAATAGCAGGGTAAATACGTTTGTTAGATAACTTACGATCCAATTGCAATTCCATATTACCAGTTCCCTTGAATTCTTCGAAGATAACTTCATCCATTTTCGAACCTGTTTCAGTTAATGCAGTAGCAATAATAGTTAAAGAACCACCATTTTCAATCTTACGTGCCGAACCAAAGAAACGTTTAGGTTTGTGCAAAGCACTGGCTTCAACACCACCCGAAAGCACCTTGCCAGACGAAGGCGAAACAGTATTGTAAGCTCTGGCCAAACGAGTGATAGAATCCAACAACACTACCACATCATGTCCGCATTCGGTCATACGTTTCGCTTTTTCTAAAACGATATTCGCAATACGCACGTGACGTTCGGCAGGTTCATCAAATGTAGAAGAAATAACTTCTGCATTCACACTTCTTGCCATATCAGTTACCTCTTCAGGACGTTCGTCGATCAACAAAACTATCAAATAACATTCAGGATGATTAGCAGCAATTGCATTTGCAATTTCTTTCAACAATACCGTCTTACCGGTCTTAGGTTGAGCAACAATAAGCCCACGTTGTCCTTTTCCTATAGGAGTAAACAAATCGATAATCCTTGTAGAAACAGTGCCACCATTATGTCCTGTTAACGTAAATTTTTCTTCAGGAAACAAAGGAGTAAGGAAATCGAAAGGCACCCTATCTCTAATATCCTCGTTGCGCTTTCCATTAACTAAATCCACTTTTATTAAAGGGAAAAATTTCTCACCTTCTTTAGGAGGACGGATGCTACCTCTAACGGTATCACCAGTGCGTAAGCCAAAGAGTTTTATCTGTGATTGCGATACATATATATCATCAGGCGAACTTAAATAATTGTAATCGGACGAACGCAAGAAACCATAACCATCAGGCATAATTTCCAACACACCTTCGCTTTCAACAATGCTATCTACGTCGTTGAAATCTTCTTTTTTATAGTCGCCGTATCTGTTTTTATGCTCAAATTCCCTTGGTGGTTTTATATCAATTATAGTTTCGTCCTTTGGTTTGTCTTCGATAACTAAAGTTTCGATATTTTCAACATAAGGAGGGATTACAGAAGCTATTTCTATTATTTCATCAGGAAATTCAATACGCTCTGTTTTTTCTATAATACGTTCAGGTTTTACAAAATCCGCAGGTCTTTCTATCTTTTCTTTTTTATCAGGTCTGATTGGTTTTTCGAATTTAGCAGGTCTTTCTGCTTTATCAAACTTAGCTGGTTTGCCTGGTTTCTCAAACTTTGGAGGTCTATTTGGATCCACTATTCTTTCAGGAATAATTGGTTTAATAGGTTCAATAATTCTTTCAGCAACTATTGGTTTTATTGGGTCAATAGGTCTTTCGATGTTGTCAGGCTTTACAAATCTATCAGGTCTTTCGCCTTTAATAGGTTTTTGGAAAGGTTTATTAATAGGTCCTTTTTCAGTAATAGTATTAATAGTTTTTTCAGGTAAAATTGGTTTATTAGGATTTTTATTAAAGAGGTCTGGTTTTACAGGCACATCTTTCTTCTCATAAATCTTTTCCAAAATAGCTTTTGGATGTCTGGAGGTTGTGTTTGAAGTAGCGGCCAGATCTTGTTCAGAAACTGGCTTAATAATTTTCTTTCTCTGACGAAATTCTTTCTTTTGTTCTTTTTTTTCTTTTTCTAAGATTTCAGGACTTGGATTAATCGCCTGATGGTCGAGAATTCTATATATTAAGTCTTGTCTTAATAATTTCTCATACTTCGGGATGTTTAGTTCTTTAGCAATTTCTTTTAGTTCGGAAACTACTTTTTCGTTTAAAGCTACAATGTCGTATATCATATTGAAATACTTATTTATTTTTAATTATTGTTAAGATAGGTATATGTTGAATATTTATTTTAATGTAAAAATTATAATTATAAAAAAATCTAAAAAATTTATTTTTAAAAACAATATTAACTGCTGAAAAAAGGAAAATATTGAGAAATATTTCAGGATTTTTTTTGCAAAGATACAATTTAATCTTAAATAACAACTAAAAAATAAAAAAAAAGCTTTTTTGATAAATATAAAAATGATTAATATCTTTGCAGAAAAATAAAAATAACATCAAAATGATACAAAGAATTCAAACAGTTTACTTATTTATTGCACTAATTGCATCGGCAATTTTATTTTTCAGCATACCAGTAGCAGTTTTTCATTACACTACACCGGTAGAATTAGATTTGCCTTTTTATATTACCTCAACATTTCAAAATGTAACTACAATCCCACTTTTGATATTAAATGCAATTGTAGCTATCCTAAGTTTGGCTGCAATACTATTATATAATAATAGAATAATTCAGTTAAGAGTAACTATGTTTGCCTTCTTGGCAAATGTTATTTTTATATTGGTATTATTTTTTACTGCCGATAGTTTGCAAAACCATTTGCATATACAAGCAGCTTATAAATTTGGAGTTTTTATGCCATTGGCATCCTTAATAGTTTTAATATTGGCAAGTAAAGCTATAAAAAAGGACGAGAAACTAGTAAAAGGAACCGACAGATTACGCTAATATCTGTTGAGTTCTATTACTTCAAGGTCTTTTATATTTACACCATCAATTACAAACTTCACTAAAGTTATCACCTGATGAAAGCCCGATTTTCCGGCAGCACCAGGATTGATATGCAACAGTTGATGTTTTTGATCATACATTACTTTTAAGATATGCGAATGCCCCGAAATAAATAAATTTGGGGCTTCTATTTTTATAATATCTTTCGCAGGCTTGGCATATCTTTCCGGATAACCTCCAATATGGGTAATGTATACTTTTACGCTTTCGCAATTAAAAACTAATGATTCGGGATAAGATAATCTTAATTTATTACCATCAATATTTCCATAAACAGCTCTTAAAGGTCTTATAGAATTCAACTCATCGGCAGTTGCAACGTCGCCTATATCACCAGCATGCCATATTTCGTCGCAGTTGGCAAATAGTTCGTGTATCCGGGGATGAACGTAGCAATGGGTGTCGGATAATAAGCCAATTTTAGTCATTAATATTTATTTGTTTTAGTTTATACCAAGCTTTTTTATAATTTTGCAGCTGCAATCAGGCATGCAAAGATAGCATTTAATAGTATAATGGGAACAAATAATCGCAAAGATTGAAATAATTTTTTAATAAATAATACATAATATTGAACACAATTAAATTCAAAATATATCTACTAGCAATGCTCTCCATGTTGTTTTGGGGCATGTCGTTTGTATGGACCAAAATCGTATTCGAGTATTATCAACCTATCACAACTGTATTTTTACGCTTACTTATTTCCTCTACTATATTATTAATAGTACTAAAAATATCAGGAAAGTTAGAGAAAATACACAAATTGCATATAAAACTATTATTTCTAACAGCCCTTTTCGAACCTTTTTTATATTTCTTAGGCGAGAACTTCGGTTTACGTTTAGTCGACCCAACAATTGCATCAGTTATCATAGCAACGATACCTGTTTTCACATCTTTTTTTGCATTTATAATACTTAGGGAAAAATTAAACACCTTAAATATTTTAGGTTTGATATTATCATTTATAGGCATCATCGTAATGGTAATTGATAAAAACTTAAACTTTATGTTTTCACCAAAAGGAATTGCATTATTATTCTTAGCAGTTTTTGCGGCGGTTGGCTATGGTATCTCATTAAAGAAATTATCACACATTTATTCTCCATTTTCTATCATAACTTATCAAAATGTAATCGGATTGTTTTTATTTTTACCTTTGTTTTTAATCTTCGATTTCAAACAATTTATCCATGTACAACCTACTATCAGATTGGTTGGGTCATTATTACAGCTATCTGTGTTTGCATCTTCTTTGGCATTTATCTGTTGGGTATATGTTATAAAACATCTTGGAGTAAGTAAATCGAGTATATTTACCAACTTAATACCTATCATAACAGCTGTATTTTCGTTCATTATATTAAATGAAATTATCACAATCAATAAGATTTTTGGTATAATAATAGTATTGTCTGGAGTAAGTTTATCGCAGGTTGATAAACTTTTTATTAAATTTAATAAAAAATAATGATTTGATAATTATATAGAGTATGAAATATTAATATCTTTTTTTAATTTTTTTAGAAGAAAATTCTAGTTAATTAAAATTACTTTATTAATTTTGCAAACCCTTTTAGGACCTGGCGAGGTAGCTCAGTTGGTTAGAGCGTCGGATTCATAACCCGGAGGTCACGAGTTCAATTCTCGTTCTCGCTACAGAACTTTATAAGTTCATTTAAAATTGACCTGTGGTGTAATTGGCAACACGTCTGATTCTGGATCAGAAGAGTTTAGGTTCGAGACCTAACAGGTCAACACACAAAACAAAAAGCTCTCATTTGAGAGCTTTTTTTATTTTAAAGAAATTTGTTTTCTTATTATCTTTAGAAATTACCTTTTATTATTCCTTTATAAACTTATGTTGATGGCTTTGTTTTCCATCTGTAAGTTTTAAAATATAAACTCCTTTAGTTAAAAAACGAACATCAATTTCAACAGTGTTCTCTTTATTATTAATTGCTTTCGCAAAAACTTTTTTACCCAAAATATCATATATTGAAACATCAAAAGCATCTTTTAATTTTAAAGATTCAACATTGATTGTTATAAGATCTTTTGAAGGGTTTGGCATAATCTCAAACTTAGCAGTTGGTTCAGCTTCAGCTATTCCATTTGAAGAAGTAATGTCGTACAAAACATATTTTTTGTACATAGCGTGATTAATGATTACAGAACTTATTACCAATAATGGTTCTTTTTTGGAAGCCTGATACCAGGAATACTCAGTTGTTAACGAATAAGAATTAACACCTGCACTCGAATCGCCAATATATAATACAGATTTGGTCCTTAATACATTCGAAACTGTTTTGTTTGGCAACTTAATAGTTCCCCAAGCGTCAGCAGAAAAAGTATATTTGCCAGGCCCAACTAAATTTCCTGGATTAGTAACCGCCGATACACTATCAGTATAAGTATTTCCATAACTTATTGGGAATTTATAATAATTTATTGGCAAATTATTGTAATGTTGCGTATAATTATTTGTCTCAACAAAACCATAGCACACCGATTTAGTACTATTTGTGTTGTCCCAATACGAATACGCTGAGCCAATTCCATCAGTTCTGCATAATTTAGCATTAGGAAACGTTGCACTGTAAGCAGTATTTAATGGATTAAGATATATTCTTTGAAAAAAGAAATCCTGATGCAAAGTTGTAGTAAAATCCCAGGTAACATTAGCCCCGCTTACACCCGGAGCAATTAAAGTTGAGTCGAACGACATCAATACAGTATCGCCGATAACTGGCAAAACGTTGTTGGTTATGGTAGGTTGCGCTTTTATACCAATTGTTAAAAAGGAAATGATTATTATTACTAAAATTTTTTTCATGTAAATTGAATATTAATTTATACAAAAGTAATTATTTAATTTGAATAAGGATGTTTTATTTTTTTTATTATTTTATTTTGATGAATGCTTTGCATTTTTATTAAAATAAAAACATAAATTTAATCAAAAAACAAGCAAAAAACACTATAATTAGCTTTTTCATAAAATAATTAGTTCAGTTTATCAGTAGGTTGCCGCAGGTTTTCTCATAGGTGACTTTGGAGAACTCCAAAGTGACTTTCGAGAACTCCAAAGTGACTTTCGGGAACTCCAAAGTG
>CAYRBL010000025.1:3720-7243 GCA_964422385.1 uncultured Bacteroides sp. | reverse complement strand
CCAAAGTGACTTTCGAGAACTCCAAAGTGGCACAGGAGAACTCCAAAGTCAGTTTCGGGAACTCCAAAGTGACTTTCGAGAACTCCAAAGTCAGTTTCGGGAACTCCAAAGTGACACACGGGAACTCCAAAGTGGCACACGAGAACTCCAAAGTGACTTTCGAGAACTCCAAAGTGGCACAGGAGAACTCCAAAGTCAGTTTGGAGAACATTTCAGGTTTTTAATCAATAAGGCTGGATTTTATAAAAAAAGGTTTATATAATTGAAAAAACTTTCCTATTTTAGGACAACTATTTTCACCTTTCTTTTTTAAAATTTTCTTAAATATAACTTTTACTAATAATATAATGAATCATTTGACCATCATTGAAACTTATTTTTTATAAAATGGTATAAGTTTTGCTTTTTTAAAAGGTTATTTATGAATAAAAAAAACAATATGTAATACAAAAAACGTATCAAAATATTAAAAAAGTAAGAAAACATAATAGTTCTTCCTATTATTATGCTTTTTATGATGGGTAAAAGCAAAAACTAACACCTTTATTTATCCATTATTTATTGTGTTTATTTTAAATTAATATACACAGTCATCTTTACATATATACTTGAAATGTTTTGTATTCATATTTTAAAAATCAAATTATGAGGACAATTTTTTATTTTCTTTTAGTGTTTATTTTTGCTTGTAGCATTGAAGTTACAAATGCGCAAATAGCAAAGAATAAAATTGCGGGAGTTTGTTTTAGAGTTGATGATCAGCAAACAATTTCGAGTTGGAATGATTATTCAACCATCTTTAACAAGTATGGGTTCCATTTTTGCGTTGGAGCAAACCTGGATACAAAGTTATCTGACACGGCTTACCTGAATGTGTTGCGAAATCTTTCGGCACAAGGGAACGAAATCTTAGATCATTCGCCCTCTCATTCTATGGTGTACATTACTGTTCAGAACTATGCAGACACCACTGCATACTCGGGCAATCCTTTTGTCGACCACATAAAAGGAAAGAAAATTTGTTTTAAACGTGGCGATATAATTAGTTCAACACAAGGAAATGGGCTTGTTAATATTGTAAATGGAAACTTATTGATTAGTCAGAATAATGGAGGATTTAGTGATATTGGAGGAAATAATAATCCATATTTTTTTGGTATTTATATACCTCAACTTAATAGTATTTTCACTTATACTACAACACAAAATTTAAACCCTAACGATCCTGATACTTTGGTTATAAAATCTTTTTGGGACGATGTTATTTCGTTACCAACTATGATTAATTTAAGTTTTAATAAGCTAACGCAATATGATGTAAAAACTCCTATTGAAGTAAGAACGATGCTAGCCCAAAGGACAAAAGATAATTCCTTAAATCTAAATTTCCCACTTCCAAAAACAGTAATTCTTCCCGGCGGCTCCTTTCCTTTATTAAAGCAAAGCGAAATAAAAGAAGTTTGGGGCGATTTGTTTAACTATACTTCGGGTAATTCAGGTATTGATAAGGCAATTAAATGTTATAAAGAATATGATCCTTTAAAGCTTAAAAGATGGAGTATTACTTGGGGTGATTTTTTTGAGGAAAGAACATTATTAAAAGATATAAAAACAACAATTGCAAATGGTATTGCACTACATTATGTGCAGATTAATCAAAGTCATTTCTATAACTTACTGGGAGGTTGGAGTGGTTATATTAACAGAACCGACTCTTTGCTGAGTTGGCTTTATGAAAATAATATTCCTGTAAGAACATATAATGAATGGGCTAGTAATTTGTACGATAGTATTCCAAATCCTTTTGTAAACATCTTCCCCTCCCCTGCCGTCGACCTAAATAAAGATGGTATTCCTGATGGTTATTTTATTAGCCAGTTGGATACTACAGATGGTGTGGCTTCTGATAATTATAAAAGTTTATATGCAAATGGGTATGAAACGATGCTGGAAGTACAAAACCTTGCTGGAATTGAAATAGGTAGTAATAGTTTTTCAGTATATACGAAGGGTGCTCCAGGTGATTCGATAATCATACGATTTACTTTTTATGGAAATCCATTATGGATTTTCAGAAAGATACCTGCAGACCAGCCAAACTGGACTAAATATACAGTACAATTCGACATCCCAGATGGTTTAACAAAGATGTCGATTAATGCTACTGTTTCTGATTATACTTCAGGAACAATAAAAATGAGTGGCATTGAACTTCGAAAACTTTCTAATCTAAAACTAAACAATCTTTCTACTAATAAAACTCAATATAAATCTGAACATAAGATTAAAGCAAATGAATCATTTTCTCCAATTGATTTAAAACTATTAGTTAACGATACTTATTATTCCCCTTTAGCAATAAATTTTACAATAGGGAATAGTTCACATTATACTTTTTCTTTAGATTCGAATAAGATATTAAACATTGAAAAGAAGAATCCATTTTGGATTGGAAAAGATTCAGTTTTAGTAAAAGGGATAAATCCGGAAAATGCAAGTGACAGCATATATATAGTTTTAGAAACCGAACAGCCATCTATTTGTAAAGGCAATTCAATAAACTTATCTGTTGCTCCTTACACAAACGTAATTTGGTCATCACAGCCATTGGATGCTTCTATAATTAATAATACAAATCCGATTCAAATAGTAAGTCCTCAAATTAGTACTACCTATCAAGCGATGTGTATTGCCTCAAATGGTGATACAAATTTATTTGAGATTTATGTTATCGTTCATCAATTGCCAACTGCTGTTGCAGGTCAGAATTTGAGTGTTTGTTATGGTGATACCATTAAATTAACAGCAAGTGGAGGCGAAAACTATTTATGGAATAATGCTGTTGTACAAAACCAGTCCTTCGCAGCAAATGTTCAGGGTTATTATACTGTAGTTGCTACTGATGCAAATGGATGTTCAGCAAAAGATAGTTTATTTATAACAATAAATCCTATTCCAAATGTTGGTATTTTTAATACAATAAATCCTATTTGTTATAATACTTCTACTGTTTTAAATGTAAATAATACTTCTGGAGATATTAATTGGCAAATATTAAATGGAACTCAGTGGGAAGACATTAATGGTGCTGATCAATCCTCATTTACTACTTCTTTATTAAAACAAAATACTTCTTATCGAATAAAAGCTAGCAATACCAATTGTACTTCCTATTCTGCAAATCCTTTAATAGTTGAAGTAAATCCAATAATAAATGCAGGAACAATTTCAAGCAATCTTCAGGTTTGTACCGGGACTTCTGCTTCTATAATTATAAATGGAAACAATGGAGCTGTAGAATGGCAGGCTTCTAACGATGGTATAAATAACTGGACTACTATTGGAGTTACAGATAAAAATACTTCAACTTTCAATACTCCTCCTATAAATAATAAGACCTATTTTAGAGCAAAAGTAAGTAATAATAATTGTGGTGAAGCTTATACTTCTTCTCTTCTTATTACAACCAAACAAGCTTCGGAAGCTGGTGCTATTAGTGTAACTTCACCAATTTGTACCGGTA
>CAYRBL010000025.1:2223-3620 GCA_964422385.1 uncultured Bacteroides sp. | reverse complement strand
AAACAAGCTTCGGAAGCTGGTGCTATTAGTGTAACTTCACCAATTTGTACCGGTAATAATAGTTCACTTAATTTGGCAACAGCAACAGGTAATATTCAATGGCAAGCGTCGAATGATAAAGGAACTACTTTTACAGATATTTCATCCACTACTACTCAACAAGCTATAACTTCAGCTTTGAATACTACAACATATATCAGAGCTAAAGTTACGTATCAGGATTGTCCTTCAGTATATTCTAATATAGATTCAGTAATTGTTGATGAGCTTTCGCAGATAGGATATATTTCAGGAACAAATCTTATTTGCCAAGGTAGTTCTGTTACCTTAAATTTATCATCTAATAAAGGTAGTATTCAATGGAAACAAACTACAGATAATAGCAATTGGCAAGTAGCTTCGGGAACTATATTTAATAATACATTTATTACAGATGCTCTAAATACAACTACATCTTTTAAGGTTATTGCTCAAAATGGTGTTTGTCCTTCGGTAAGTAGTTCTACTATTACTATAAATGTAGATTCGATGTCGATTGGAGGATGGGCTTATGCCAACTCTCCTGTTTGTACTGGTGGGGCAACAAGTGTTGTGCTCAATGATTATAAAGGAAGTATTCAATGGCAAGTTTCGTGGAATAATGGAACAACCTGGTCAAATCTTTCTACCAATACTAGTGCTAAATTACCTCAACTTAATCTAAACAACCAGACTTCTACTGGGTATTATCGTGCTTCAGTAAAGAATGGTATTTGTCCATTGGTTTATTCTGATTATGATACTGTAAAAGTAAATTCGCATTCTATTGGAGGTACTGCAAGTGCGCTTTCTCCAATTTGTGATGGAAAAACTACTAAGGTTTATTTATATAATAGTTGGGGATCTGTTCAATGGCAAGAATCAATTGATAATATAAACTGGAACGATGTTTCAACTGGAAGTAATTTTAATGCTTCACCATATACTACTCCTTTGTTGAGCAACACAATGTATTATAGAGCAAAACTAACGAATGGTGCATGTCCTTCAGTGCTATCTACAGTTGATACTGTTGTGGTAAATCATTATGTAACACCTTCTGTTAATATTAATATTACGGCCGGATATAATCCTCAGTATACTCCTGCAGATACTGTTACATTAGAAGCTACAACTTTAAATGCTGGTAACAATCCAACATATCTTTGGAAGAATAATGGTATAACGCTTGGCACAAATAATTCTATTTTAAAATATATTCCAGCAAATAATGACCTCATAAAATGTCAGCTTACATCTAATGCACTTTGTGTTTCTACAGCTTCTGCAAGCTCTAATAATATCACGATGAGTGTTAATAATAATCCAGTAGCAATTACAGGGACGATGGATGCCGTCTCCCCTATTTGTTATAATAC
>CAYRBL010000025.1:0-2123 GCA_964422385.1 uncultured Bacteroides sp. | reverse complement strand
AATCTAAATGGAAACAATGGAACTGTTGAATGGCAGTCTTCAAATGATGGTATAAATGGATGGACAACTATTGGTTCTTCTACTATTTATAATCCTATTTTTATTACTGCAGCTTTATTTAATACTACTTATTTTAGAGCTAAAGTTGTGAATGGAAGTTGTGATATTTCCTATTCTAATATAATAATGATAAGTATTACACCTTCTACTTTTACGGGTTCGGTTAGTGCAGTTTCTCCAGTTTGCACTGGTACTGCATCTACGCTTAATCTTTCGGGTAATTTTAATACAATTCAATGGCAATCATCTACTGATAAAGCTACCTGGACTGATATTAATGCTGCAACTAATCCTATATTAAACACAGCTACTTTATTTAATACTTCTTATTATAGGGCAAAGATTAGTTATATGGATTGTCCTTTAATTTTTACCAATATTGATTCAGTTCAGGTAAATGACCTTTCAATTGCGGGTAGTGTTTCTGGTACAAATTTAATTTGTCAAGGTAGTAGTGCTTCTCTAAATCTTGCAGCTTACCGAGGTAATATTCAATGGCAGCAATCAACTGATAATATTAACTGGAATGCAGCAACAGGGAATATTTCTTTTAACACCATAAATATAAATAATCTTTATACAACTACTTCTTATAGAGCTGTGGTTGCTAATGGTAGTTGCCCTGCTTTAATAAGTAATGTAAAAACAATAAATGTTGATTCTGCTTCTATGGGTGGTGTAGCTTTGGCTGTTTCTCCAGTTTGTACTGGTGGTTCAACTACTGTAGCTTTATCAGGATATAAAGGAAGTATTCAATGGCAGGTTTCCTGGAACACAGGTACTACTTGGGCTAATGTTACCAATGCTATTTCGCCTGTTTTAAATCTAAATAATCAAACGGCTTCAGCTTATTATAGAGCTTATGTTAAAAACGGTGTTTGTCCAGAAACTTATTCAGTTTATGATACTGTAAAAATAAGTTCTCTTTCAGTTGGTGGTACTGCTACAGTTACTACTCCAGTTTGTCAGGGCAAAACAACTATGTGTTATTTGTACAGTAGTAATGGTAGTATTCAATGGCAAGAGTCGACAGATAATATTAATTTTGCAGATGTAACAACAGGTACAAATATAAATGCGTGGAATTATACAACCGCTGTTCTTTCTTCAAATAAATATTACAGAGCTAAAGTTACAAATGGTGCTTGTAGTACAATGTATTCTACAACTGCTAGTCTAGTTGTTACTCCAACGGTAATTCCTGTTAGTACTATTAATATTAGTTGTGGCTTGAATCCTCAAACTACACCTGCCGATTCGGTTTGTTTTAGTGCAGTGAATTCAAATGCAGGAACTACTCCAGTATATCAATGGAAAGTTAATGGGATAACTAAAGGTAGCAATACTAGTTTTAAATATCTACCTGCAAACAACGATATTGTGAAATGTTATTTAACTTCTAATGCTGCCTGTGCTTCTCCTACTTCAGTATATTCTAATAGCATAACTATGCTTGTAAGCAAACCAAAAAGCACTTTTGCTAATCAAACACATTATAATTATCAAACTGTTTGCTTAAATGACAAACCATTTACCTTAAGTAATTTTACGATGTGTAAATACAAGGATAATTTACAAAATGAAAAGGAATATGTTTTCGATCCTTCTAAATTTGGTTTTGGTTCGCACGATATTGTTTGTAATTATGTGGATGACGAAACTGGTTTAAATAAGATAGTGGTCAACCGTATAAGCGTAATAAATTGCAATGATAAATCAATAAATCCTGAAAATGATTTTATAGTTTATCCAAATCCATGCAGTGATGAATTCAATATAGTAACTCCTTATAGTGTTGATGATCTTACGATAACCATAAGTGATATTAAAGGAAATTTAGTTTACACTAAGTATATTAAAGGAAATACTACTAACAAAATTACTATTTTTACAAATGGGATTAAGGATGGTGTGTATACTTTAAAGATAATAGGTGTGAATGCGAATAGTGTAAAGAAACTTATTATTGCGAGGTAGGTGCGAAGTTACAAACTTCGCACAACGGTTTTGGTGATTTAGTGATTTAAGAAATACATTGCCTTATTCCCTCTCCTCTTAGGAGA
>CAYRBL010000024.1:0-17730 GCA_964422385.1 uncultured Bacteroides sp. | reverse complement strand
ACTTCAGCGTGTGCTTCACCATATTTTTGATGATAACCTTCTCCAATAATTAAATTATTGTGTACAATTACACATCCTACCATTGGATTTGGAGCCGTATTTCCTCTTCCATTTGCTGCCAATTCGAGGCAGCGAAACATATATTTATTATGTACATTAAACATTTGGCAAAGTTATTATTTTTTTACACCTTTGCCAAGTAAAAAATCATTTATGAGAATCACATCAAATAAAATAAAAGATATAGTTGCTTTTTTTAAGCAAGAACTTATATATCTATACGATGACCGCGAGATACGAAGCTTTATTTTTATAATAATGGAAGAATATACTGGCTATTCAGCGTCACAATTATTGACGAATGAAGAGAAAACTGTCAGCGAATCTACTTTATTGAAGATAAATTTTGCTGTAAAAGCATTAAAAAATTACAAACCGCTTCAATATATCGTCGGTCATACCTTTTTTTATGACTTACTTTTTAAAGTAAATCCAGATGTATTAATTCCACGTCCCGAGACTGAGGAATTAGTAAAATGGGTGATTGATGAAAATAAAGATTCATTTGATATAGATGTTTCTGAAAAGAATTTAAACAAAAGATTGCTTGATATAGGCACAGGAAGTGGTTGTATAGCTGTTGCAATTAAAAAAAGAATTCCAGAAATGAAAGTTGAAGCTATAGATATTTCGCCTTATGCTTTAAGAGTAGCTCAACGGAATGCAGTTTTAAATGAGGTTGACGTTAAGTTTTTTGAGCATGATGTATTTGATTCTAATCTAAATGATATCTCGCATAAATTTGATGTAATTGTAAGCAATCCTCCTTATGTAAGGGAATCGGAGAAAGCTTTAATGAGCGAAAATGTATTGAATCATGAGCCAGAATTAGCTTTATATGTAGAAGATGATCAGGCTTTGAAGTATTATGAAGCTATTGCTGACTTTGCTTTGCTTAAATTAAAACATAATGGAGTTATTTACCTTGAGATTAACGAAGCATTAGCTGAAGAAACTATTGCAGTGTTTATTGAAAAGGGTTTTAAAAAGGGCATTATTAAAAAAGACATTCATAATAAAGATAGAATGCTTAAAATATTTAAATAAAATCATATTATAATAAACTTTTGTTTTAAAATAAATATATAACCTATGAAAAATAGAACGACATTAATAGTTTTAGCTTCCTGTTTATTTTTATTCATTATAAGCTGTAAAGATAATGAAGATACTACTAAGGAAGTTTCGAAGGATGGCGCTGTTGAAACAGTGTTAAGTGTGGATCATCTGAACGATAGCTTAGATTTATTACATACTTCATACAATGTGTGGGTGAAAAATGTATTGGTTAATAAATTTGTGCACACGGATACCATTCCTTCTCTCGGCACCACTATCGACAAGGATGATGATGGTAATGAGAAAGGTTTGCCTTATAAAAAAGATTATGAATTGTTCATAACTGTTAAATAAATTATGAAGAAATCAAATTTTATTAAGTTGGTTTTGATTGCAACTGCATTTTCAGCGTGTAGCAATCCAAAAACTTCGCATGATAGAAAGGTTTATATGCGTTCGGATACTACTGCCCGCTATTCACATGCACGTCATTTTGGTACGGCTGCTTTGTTTTATTATGCCTTCAGACCTTACGGAATGTATTCAGGATACGGGCGTTTTAACAGGATGGGATATTATTCATCGTCCATAAATAAAGGTTCTAACTTTGGCACTAATGCTGCTAAAGGTTCTGTTTCCAGAGGTGGTTTTGGTAGTAGTGGTGCTCATGTTTCCTCTTAAAATCATATTATGAAACGACATATTATAACTCCTCGCCATAATTGGCAGCAGAAAGTGGAAGAACTTGGTTTTGGTTTTCATTCAACCGATGTAGCTTACTGGGACGAATCAGTTTATTATGAGTTCTCGATGAGCGAAGTGGATAGAATGGAAAAAGCTACCAACGATCTTTGGGAAATTTGTTTAGAAGCTGTTCAGCATGTTATTGATAAGAAACTTTATAGTAAGTTTCATATCCCCGAATGGTTTGTGCCACATATCGAAGATACCTGGAATAATGATGCGCCTGCAATTTATGGGCGTTTTGATTTTACTTTTAAGAATGGTACTCCAAAGCTTTTAGAATTTAATGCTGACACGCCTACTTCTTTGTTCGAGTCGGCTGTAGTGCAATGGTATTGGTTGCAAGATTTTAATTCAAATCGTGATCAATTCAATTCTATTCACGAAAAACTTATTGCTTATTGGAAATATTTAAAGGAATATTTGCATAATTATACGCTGCATTTTACAACTATAAAAGATACGCTCGAAGATTTAACAACTACCGAGTATATGCGCGATTGTGCGATACAGGCGGGTTTGGATACCAGTTTTATTTATACTGATGAGATAGGTTGGGATGCAGCAAATGAAATATTTGTTGATTTAAACAATTTCCCTATCAAGAATATTTTTAAACTTTATCCTTACGAATGGTTAATTAACGAGGATTTTGGTAAGAATATAATTGCAGATAAGAATAAGAGTTTTTGGATTGAGCCTAGTTGGAAAATGATTTTATCAAACAAAGCAATATTGCCAATATTATGGAATCTTAATAAAGGACACGAAAATCTTTTGGAATGTTATTTCGAAGCTGATAAATATATGTTAGGTGCTGATTATGTTAAGAAACCTATCTTATCTCGTGAAGGTGCCAACATTCAAATGGTGAAGAATTACGGAGTGCTTTCCGAGACTGATGGTGAGTATGGTTCCGAAGGCTTTATTTATCAAGAGTTATGTCTGCTACCTGAATTCGATAACAACTATCCTTTGGTAGGTAGTTGGATAGTAGGGCAGGAGGCTGCTGGTATAGGAATACGCGAAAGCAATAATTTAATTACAAATAATACGAGCCGATTTGTTCCGCATCTTATTTATTAAAGTAGTATTAGTAGATTTTTTATTTTAGATGATGAAAGTTGATTATTAATCTAAATAAAAGAGATTAGAAGTTGTTTATTATTTTATGGTTTGAAGCAACTATTTTAACAGTAGATTTTGATTCATATTAAAAATACTTTTTTATCTTTTTGCCACAATTTACCATCTAATTTTACTTATTTTTATGCTATATTTTGCCTGAAAATAAATAAACGAACACTTAACGAGGAGATGTTTCATAAATCCCTCCTCGTCCGTTGCGATCCCCTCTTTGTCTGTTGCAACAATTCCCTTGTCCGGTGCTCCGACAACCTTGTCCGGTGCGGCAAATCCCTTGTCCGGTGCTCCGACAGCCTTGTCTGTTGCAATAAATCCCTTGTCCGGTGCTCCGACAACCTTGTACGGTGTAATAAATCCCTTGTCCGTCGCTCCGACATCCTTGTCCGGTGCAATAAAATCCTTGTCCGTTGCTCTGACTTCCTTGTCGGGGATGGCAACTATCTCGTCCAAGATAGCAACAGACGAGGTGTAAAAACAAATTTTCATGTCAAGGACGGCAACTTATTTGTCGAAAATGAAGAAGAATTTATCTTGGATGAAATAGTATAGAGTTTTTTTATTCTTATTATTGTCTTTTATTATTAGGCACGACATTCATGTCCTTAATTTTTGAATAAATAGCTTGGGCTTACGACCAACAATCATAATATACATCAACTATGTAAACCCACAATAAAAGTTTGAGATATAAGGTTGTTTCAAAACATTGTTTTTCAATATAAATATTACTTATTTATTAAAGCATTCATTATTTATATGAATAATATTAATTCAAAATAATAAAATAATGTTTAATATTAAAAATAGCTTTAGATTAATGTGTAATTTTGTAGGCTAATTAAAGAAAGGAAATACTATGGAAATAACTCACGATAATTTTGAAGAAGTAGTAAATAAATTTACTGTGGAATTGATTTTAGATAATGGTAGTTTGAAAGAAAGGCTGGGTGAAAAACAATGGATTTCCAAGAGGGAAGCTCTTAAAGGATTTAGTCGAACAAAACTTAATAGACTTGAACAATTAATAATATTTAGAGAAACAAACAATTTGGGAGAGATTGAAAAAGGTTCAACATACGATAACTATCAGTCAATTTGGGGAAAATATGGAATTGTATAAACATTTATCAAATTTTGAAAAGAAATATAGATAAAAAGTCCCTGATTTGAGCCTAAGTGCAATCCTTTTATATTTAAACCTTGTCTTCGGTTATAAATATAAAAATAATTATTAATTATTAATTCTTAATTCTTAATTCTTAATTCTCTTCTACAAGTTCTTTCGCCTTATGATTCTTAAAAGCTATTCTTAATAAAGAAGGAAAAACTATAAGTAAAAGAGGCAATCCAAAAGTAAAACCACCAATCACTGCAATAGCTAATGGTTGATGCATCTGCGCACCTGTTCCCATTCCTAAGGCCAAAGGCATCAACGCAATAATAGCACCTAATGCAGTCATAAGTTTAGGTCGCAAACGGGTAGAGATCGCATAAATTAAAGCATCGTCAACACTTTCGGTTTCCAGTTTGGTGAAGAATTGCTGTGTGGTAAATATTGCATTCTCGCCAAGTATACCTACTATCATTATCAATCCGGTATAGCTTCCAACATTTAATGGCGTGTGTGTGATAAATAATGCAATCAAACTCCCTGCAACTCCTAAAATAGCAATGAAGAAGATTGTAGTTGCTGCTTTTATATCTTTAAATAAGAAAAGCATTAATGCAAATATCAATAAACTGGAAGAGATAAGTATTAATAATAATTCGTTGAACGAACTCTTTTGGTCGGCATAAGCTCCACCATACGAAATATAATAACCGTTAGGTAAGGCAATAGATTTAACAGTAGTCTGAATGTCTTTCATCACACTTCCTAAGTCGCGATTGTTTAAACGCCCTGTAACGATAGCAACAGATTGCAGGTTTTCGCGAATCATTTCTGCAGCTCCTTCTTTAATTTCAACTGTAGCAAAACTTGAAGCTGGTTTTAATTTGCCATCAGGCATAAAAATAAACTGTTTTTTCAAATCCTCCACATTCGTAGTACCGTGCTCAGGATAAACCATCCTAATGTCGGTATATTGCTCCCTTTCGGGAATACTTCCAATAATATTTCCTTCTAATTGTGTTTGCAATTGGTATTGAAGATTAGCAGGAGTTATGCCAAACTGATATAACTTGCGTTCGTCAGGTTTTATTTCGATAGAAGGACCTGCAATTGTAATCCCATTAAATATATCGGCAGTACCTTCAACTTTCGAGACTTTTTCGGCAACAATCTTTGCTAAATTATGTAACTTATCCTGATTATCTCCATAGATTTTTATTTCGATAGGCTGAACAGAATGCATTAAATCGCCAAGCATATCATTTATAACCTGACCGAAATCTATCCTTAAAGCAGGTTGCGAAGCCTCAACTTTTTTACGAATATCATCAATAACTTCTTCGGTACTTCTTTTTCTATCCTTTTTTAATTGAATTAAGAAATCACCATAATTAGGCTCCGTAATAAAGAAACCCATCTGAGCACCTGTTCGTCTCGAATAACTTTCGTATTCGGGAATCTTAGTAATTATCTTCTCAACTTCGTGCAATATCCTATTGGTTTCGTCCAAAGAAGTTCCGGGAGGAGAGGTGTAGTCTAAAACAATTGAACCCTCATCCATTTCGGGCAAGAAACCTGTTTCAATCTTTGGGATAATATAAAAGATAGCTAAGATAAGAACTGTAATAATTGAAACACTTATCAATGGTTTTTTAATAAAATATGCAACCCATACTTGCGTTTTAGTTACCTTTGTATTCTCTATTTTATCTTTACGATGACGGAAAAAACGAGAGTCAGTTAAGTGATGATAAATAACTGGCAAACCTATCCAAGTTACAAAGAAAGAACAAACCAAGGTAATAATCATCGTATTGGTCAAAACATTAAAGTAAGCACCTGCCACACCACCCATCAAAATAAAAGGAATAAAAATAACTATGGTACTTATGGAAGAACCCAACATTGATGGAAACAAATAATGAATCGACTGCCCAATGAGTAACTTAGGCCTTAGTCCAGGGTTCTCTTCGTGTGTTCGATGAATTTGTTCGATTACAACTACAGCGTCATCAATTATCAAACCAATTGCCGCAGCTATTGCCCCAACTGTCATTATATTTAAAGTATAACCAATACTATATAATATAATTATGCTTAGTAATAATGTTAATGGGATTGTTATTAATATGGTAATACTTGCTTTTAGCGAACGTAGAAATAAGATGGCAACCACGATGGCCAGGAATAATCCAAACCACAAACTATCGCCTACACTGTGCATTGAATCATTAACAAAATCAGCTTGATTATAATAAGAAGAAAGCTTAACACCTTTTGGTAATATCTTTTTCAAGCCATCTAACTTCTCATTAATATTGTCAGAAAGTTCAACCAGATTTGCTTCAGGTTGCTTTAATACAGTGATAAGTAAAGCCTGTTTACCATTGGCATTAACGCGGGTATATTCTATCTTTTCTTTTAATACAATAGTTGAAATATCTTTTAATCTAACAATTCTTTTATTGTTTTTAATAATGATATTCTCCAGATCATTCTGATTATATACACCCGAATTGGTAATAGTAAGGTACATTCTTCGATAATCAGCAAGATATCCATTCGATTTAATAAAATTAGTTTGATTAAAAGCAGTCGTAATCATATCAGGAGTAATGCCGTTAGCACTCATAACCTGTGGCTTCAGTACTATTCTGAACTCTTTACTTTTGCCACCAACTATTCCTACTTGAGCCACACCTTCTATTTGCGAAAGATAAGGTTTGATGATATAATTAGCAATCAAATTAAGTTCAATTGGAGTTTTAGTATCGCTTTCCAATGCAAAACCCATCACAGGAAGTATTGCTGGATTCATCTTCTCAACCTGAATTTGAACAGTAGGAGGGAGCTGATTCTTAATTTCGTTTAAACGAATGTCGAGCATTTGCAGACTTTGATTGATATCGGAATGCCAGTTCAAAAATGCAGATATTTCGCAGCTTCCTCTACTTGTCGTGCTTCTTATTAGTTTTATATCCGGAACTTGTTTTATTGCATTCTCCAAAGGTCGTGTTACCGAAACCATCATTTTATCTATAGCTTGTTCGCCGTCGTTAGCTATTATTTTAATTTTAGGAAAAGTGATTTCAGGAAACAATGAAACCTGCATTTTGCTATAGAAAAAGGTTCCACAAACAATTATTATTACTAATAAAAGTGTTATCGGGTGCTTATATGAATGAAAAAGATGTTTCATTTATTTCTTTATTATATAAACTCTGGCTGTATCTTCCAATCCATAATTCCCAGTTCTTACAATTTGATCCGAAGTGTTGAAAATAGGATCAATTATCTCAATCTTTTCCTTTGTTTCTATCCCTTTCTTTACAGGAATTTTTACAGCTGTCGAATCATTAATAAGTTTCATTATCCAAAAGTCGTTTTGTGTTTCATTTGTTAAAATGCATTCTTTGGGTAAAGTTAACGATTGTTTTTTAGATTCTTTCAAGATACGAATAGTAGCCACTAAGTTTTCGGGAATAGCAGTATTTGATTCCGCTTTTACAACAATATTTTGCGTTTGAGAAGCCATATCCATAACAGGTAAATTAGATTGAATACTTCCATTTATCGAATTATTATCAGGTAAAATAACTTTACAACTTTGTCCTGCCTTTACCATATTCTTTATTTCAAAAGGAACTTGCATCAGAAAAACCAAACTATTTTGTTCGGCAACTACAGCTAGTTCATCACCTTCCTGAACATAATCTCCTTTTTGATGTGTAATCGAACTAATGATGCCAGTCTTTGGTAAAAATATTTTAATAATACCTTTAAAATTAAAACTAGTATCAGCATTAATACTTCTATTAGCCAAAGCAGCTGCTTCTTTTGTTTTAATTGTATAAAGCAATTGCCCTTTCTCAACCTTATCGCCAATTGCAAGTTCAACCATTTCGACAGTTCCTGTAATAGTAGCTCTAACACTATTCTTTTTTAAATAAGAAGAAACAGCATTCAACTCAAAATATGCCGACATATCTTCGTTACTAATAGTGCAAACCGTTACAGGCACACCTAGCTTCGCATCATTTTCTTCTTTCACCTTTTGTTTACAGCTACCTAAAAAGAGACCCACCAAAGTTAGTATCGCTATATATGTTTTAATTTTTGTCATAATCTTTAAAATTGTTTTTGTTTTAAAACCTTTCTTGTTATCAAATCAATCAAATGTATCAATTCAAATTCCTCCCCTCTTAAGGGAGATTAGGTGGGGTTTCTTCATTCCTGCATCAAATAATTATATTCATTTATCACCTGAAAAGAATTTATCTTTAGTTGATTTAAAGTCTTATTAATATTCACATAATTCTTCACAGCATTTATCATATCCGTAACAGAAACATTCCCCATATTTAGCTGTAATTTAAATATCTCTATAAGTTCGTTTGCGGTAGCTTGTTGTTTTTTTAATTGTTCTTCTAATATTGTATTGGCCAAAAGCATTTCATTCAATTGATCCAATTGTTCAGCATATTGTTTTTTATAAGCTTCAATATAATAGTCTCTCATAGTTTCTTGTATATTTAATTTCTGATAATTTAATTCGCGTTGCTTGCCATCATATAAATGTAGGTTGAAATTTAAACCTGCACTAAAGCCGGGGTATTTATATATTTGAATTGCATCGCTGCTAAGGAAACCGGCATCAGCAAACCAGCTTATTGTAGGGCGGTATTTATTATCAATAATTGCGTGTTGGTTAATTAACTTAAGGCTATCCAACCTGAATTGATACATTTGTGGCGTATTATTAATATCTGTATTCTTTTGTTTTTTTAATTCAGGATATACCAATTCGTATTTCGTATTTCCATTTATACCACAAACCTGATTTAAGGAATGAACATCTTTATTATATTGATTGGTTAATTGAAGTATTTGTAGTTCCTGATTTTGAATTTCGATAAGAAAAGAGAGATAATCAGTTTGTTTATAGATGCCTTTTTCGGCAAGATTCTTTAAAATATCTTTTTGTTGATACAATAACTTAAGAAAATCTTTATTAAAATTCAATTCATAATAATCAGAATAAGCAGTAAGATAGGTAGCCACAATTAATTTCTTTACATCATTTGAAGTAATTTTATAAGTGTTTGCAACGGATTGTCTTTGTAAATTCACATCCTGATATTTGGATTGAAGTATTTTTCGATTAAATATAACTTGCGAAACACTTACCAACGCATTGTAATTCCCACTATTTGTAATTGCATTATCATAACCCAAATGATCAGAGTAAGGCTGAAACAAGAACTGCGCATTTGCATCAACTCTTGGTTTATTATCAGCTTTTATTATTAAACTATCTATTGTGCTATGATTTATTTGATTTTGAAAATCTTTAAGTAAAGGAGCGTTTTGCAAACCAAGTTTTACAAAATAGTCAATATTCTGAGCATTTGTTGCAATCGTAAAACATATAAAAATCAAAAATAAAATTCTTTTTAGCATCATTATATTATTGATAAAAGATAATTGTAAAGTACCAAGTAAGCCAAATTTATTGTTAATATTAATTCGTCTTTTATTTAAATATTTTCAAAGTCCAAAAGTACTTCTTTTTTTCTTTTTAAGAATGCTTTTTTTAGTAATATTAAAGTTTTTAACAACAATAAACAAATTATTCTGTTTTCTTCACTGACATATTATAGATTTAAATTAATGATATTTCTTTTTTATTTATAATTTTGCCAACTGAAAAATTTAATAAATTTACAATGGTTTACGATTTTCATAGCGATTCAGAAAGATATTTTAACTATCAATATTTACATTCAAAAGAATATATTGTACCTGTTGCTCAACAGTACTTAGATTTTAATCAAAAACTTAGAATCCTCGAAATAGGTTCGGCCGAAGCTGGTGTCTTAAAAGCTTTTACAGAGTTGGGGCAATCTTGTGTGGGTATCGAAATTAGCGAACATAGAGTTAGTTTGGCCAAAAATCTGATGAAAGATGAATACGAATCAGGATTGGTAAGCTTTTATGCTACTGATGTGTTCGATATCAATGTTGATCAGGTAGGAGGGAAGTTCGATTTTATAATACTCAAAGACGTTATCGAACATATTCACGGTCGTGAGAAAGTTTATATGAAATTTCAAGAGTTTTTGAAACCTAATGGTTATGTTTTTATAGCTATGCCTCCTTGGTGCATGCCTTTTGGTGGCCATCAGCAGATGTTGCAAAACAAATGGTATTCGAAGTTTCCATATTTTCATTTGTTGCCTATGTTTATTACAAAACAACTTCTTATCTGGGACAAAGAACCTAATCTTGACTTTTGGGAAGACATCAAAACTACGCGTATAAGTATAAATGGATTTAAAAAAGAAGCTAAATTAAATGGTTTCGAAACCACTAAGTCGGAATTTTGGTTTATAAATCCAAATTATAAGTTTAAATTTAATTTAACACCACGCCGATTACCCAAACTTATAGGAATCATCCCTTGGCTTAGGGATTTCTTTACAACTACAGTTTATTTTTTAATAAAACAGAGTTAAGACAAATAATAATTGCTAATTAATTAATTTAACAGAATTACTCTTCCTTCATTCCTTTGTAATAATTCTTAGTATCATATCCTCCCGACTCCATAATTTTGTCTAAATAAGTTATGAAATGTTTGCCCATTCCTCTATATTGAATAATTTTTTCTCTGTTTAACTTATCAAGATAAACAGATTTCTCTGAATAAAACCGTAATGCCCAAAAAACTTTTAGAGGTATTTCGGATTTATGTTTTTCCATAAAATCAGAAATTAAAATTTGCTTACTTTTATTTTTTATTGTTTTAGAAGTAGTTTCCAAAGATTTTGAATCATCTTCTTTTTTTTCTTCTTGTTCGTTTATTCTGGTTGTTATTATGTCAACAAGTTTATTATATTCGTTTGGTGTCAAGGATTCAAGAAATTTTGTAATGTCCATATTATTTATTTTGAAATTTTTACAAAGGTACTATAAATATCCATACTATTGTATTTATTTATTTTTCTGTAAAAATATTATTAAATAAATGCCACCACAAATTAGATGATATTATTAAATAAGATTAAATTGATACCTTAATTTATATGTAAACAAAAATATCATTATAAGAAAAATCCCATTAGAATATTAATCTAATGGGATTTTTAATTACAAAATCTTTTTTTAACTTAAGACACTTAAGGCATTTTAAGTACTTAAGGCACTTTTCCTCCTATAAATAAGAATTAGCATCTATATTTGATAAGGATATTTTTTGTCCATCATTTACTAAGTCGGCATTCACACAATCAACTCTGTTGCAAAAACCAATACAATTCGATAGTTCAAGCTTTTGAGTTGTGAACATCCCTAAAGTTTTAGAGCCACATTTGCAAGTATCGATTTCAGGTAATTCAGCATCGCATACTGGGCAACTTAATTTAATTACATCACCTTTCTCGACTTCCATCGAAACAAATACCCTCGATTTATCACCAAATACAGGGCTTAATGCCACATAACCTTTGTCATTTTTATGTTCAGCTTTAAGTAATATTCCTTTAAAACCATTAAAGTTTGTAGTCTTATTAATTAAATTATGCCCATTTGGACAAAAACATTCGGTTACAACCAAAACTTTTGAACTATTCAATACCTCCTGTTTAATAGGGTTTGGGAATAACATTATCCCTTTATTGTCAACTAATTTCATTTTATTAAATTTAAAAATATTACTTGATAAAAATACAATATATATATTAACAAATTAAAAAGAAAAAGTTATTAAATAAATTATCTTTGTTAAATAGCTGAATAATTTGTAAATTTGCAAACTTTTAAACGAACAATATAATCAATATTTGATACAATGAGTTTTAGAATAATTGTTTTAGCAAAGCAAGTACCAGACACAAGAAATGTAGGAAAAGATGCAATGAAAGCTGATGGAACTGTAAATAGAGCAGCATTACCTGCAATTTACAATCCTGAAGATTTGAATGCATTAGAAATGGCCTTGCATATTAAGAAAATGAAAAAAGATGTTGAAGTTGTAATTTTAACAATGGGACCTCCCAGAGCAGCCGAAATTATTCGCGAATCAATCTATCGTGGTGCAGATAAAGGATATCTAATCACTGATCGTAAGTTTGCCGGTTCTGATACTTTAGCAACTTCGTATGCAATATCACTTGCAGTAAAGAAATTAGCTCCTTATCATTTGGTTATCTCAGGTCGTCAGGCTATTGATGGAGATACTGCTCAAGTAGGTCCTCAGGCTGCCGAAAAATTAGGAATTCCACAGATTACTTATGCTGAAGAATTAGTATCAGTTGATGATAATAGCATAGTAATTAAACGTCGTTTGGAAAGAGGTATTGAAGTTGTAAAATCTCCGCTACCAGCTTTACTTACAGTACATAGTTCGGCTCCTGATTGTCGTCCTCGTAATGCAAAATTATTGATGAAATACAAGCATGCTCGTACAGTAACTGAAATGCAGGAAGAAACTCGCGACTATACCGAATTATATACCAAGAGACCTTATCTTCAAATTGAAGAATGGACAGTAGCTGATTTGGATGCTGATGTTGAAATGCTTGGTTTATCAGGTTCACCAACTAAAGTTAAAAAAATTGAGAATGTAGTTCTTCAACAAAAAGATTCAGTTAATCTGTCAGACTCAGATAAAGATGTTGAACTTTTAATAAAAGAGTTACTTTCAGCACATATTATAGGTTAAAATATATAAATATCAATATCAATTATAAACGGAACATTAAATTAAATATGAATAATATTTTTGTTTATTGCGAAATTACAGAAGAAGGCACTATTGCTGATGTTAGTTTAGAACTTTTGTCGAAAGGTAGAAAGTTAGCAAATGAATTGAGCATAAAACTTGAAGCAATAGTTATAGGAAGTCAGATTGCCGATATCGAAAATCAATTATTTCCTTATGGTGTTGATGTAATACATATTGCACAGGATACACGACTTTTTCCATACACAACATTGCCACACGCAGCAATAGTTTCTAATCTTTTTAAAGAAGAAAAACCTGAGATAGCTTTATTTGGAGCTACATCAATAGGTAGAGATCTTGCACCAAGAGTAGCATCTGCTCTTAAATGTGGTTTAACAGCTGACTGCACAAGTTTGGAAATAGGTGATCATACAGAAAATCGTACTCAAACTACTTATAAAAATCTTTTGTATCAGATTCGCCCTGCATTTGGAGGTAATATTATTGCTACTATCATCAACCCAGATACACGCCCACAAATGGCAACAGTAAGAGAGGGTGTGATGAAGAAAGAAATTATTTCGAAAACATCAAAAGGTGTTGTTAATCTTTTAGAAGTAGAGAAATATTTGTCAGGTGCTGACGATTTTGTTGTAGAAATAATCGAAAGACATGTTGAAGCACAAAAAGTAAATATTAAAGGAGCTCAAATAGTAATTGCTGGTGGTTATGGAGTAGGTTCAAAAGCTAACTTCGACTTACTTTTTAATCTTGCTGAAGTTATAGGAGGTGAAGTTGGAGCTTCAAGAGCAGCAGTTGATGCTGGATATGTTGACCATTCACGTCAGATTGGACAAACAGGAGTAACTGTAAGACCTAAACTTTATATTGCTTGTGGAATTTCAGGTGCAGTTCAACATAGAGCTGGAATGGATCAGAGTGCTAAAATTATTTCAATAAATAATGATCCCAAAGCACCTATAAATAAAATAGCGGACTATACAATTATTGGTAGTGTAAGTGATATAGTTCCAAAAATGATTAAATATTATAAAGCAAATTCAAAATAAAAAACTAGAGACAAAATGGCAAACTTTTATACTGACAACGAAAATCTAAATTTCCATCTTACCCATCCATTAATGGAGAAAATAGTAAGACTGAAAGAAAGAAATTTTGCTGATAAAGATTTATTTGATTACGCTCCTGTTGATTTTGAAGATACTCTTGATAATTACGATAAGGTATTAGAAATAGTTGGAGAAATAACAGGAAATATTATTGCTGAGAATGCTGAATCTGTTGACCATGATGGACCTACTCTAGTAAATAATGAAGTAAAATATGCAAGAGGTACTCAGGAAAACTATGATGCACTTGTTGAAGCTGGCTTGATAGGAATGTCGTTGCCACGTAAATATGGTGGACTTAACTTCTCAATAGTTCCTTACGTAATGGCAGCAGAAATTGTATCGAGAGGTGATGCAGGTTTTTCTAACATCTGGGGCTTACAGGATTGTGCTGAAACAATACACGAATTTGCTTCAGAAGAAGTAAAAGAATTGTTTTTGCCTAGGTTTAAGAATGGGGCTACAGCAGCAATGGATTTAACTGAACCTGACGCAGGTTCGGATTTGCAAGCGGTGCAATTAAAAGCTACTTTTGACGAAAAAGCAGGTGTTTGGAAACTGAATGGTGTTAAGCGTTTTATAACAAATGGAGATGCAGATGTATCTTTAGTATTAGCACGTTCGGAAGAAGGCACATCAGATGCAAGAGGTCTTTCATTATTTGTATATGATAGAAAAGATAATGCGATGATAGTTCGTCGAATCGAAAATAAATTAGGAATAAAAGGTTCGCCAACTTGCGAGTTAGTGTTTACAGATGCTCCTGCAGTATTAGTTGGAGACCGTAAACTAGGACTTATCAAGTATGTTATGTCGCTGATGAACTCTGCACGTTTAGGTGTAGGAGCTCAATCAGTAGGTATTGCAGAAGCAGCTTACAGAGAAGCATTGAAATATGCAATGGAAAGAGAACAATTTGGTAAAGCAATTATTCAATATCCTGCAATATATGAAATGTTGACAAATATGCAAGTAAAAGTTGATGCTATCAGAACATTACTATATGAAACTTCTCGCTTAGTAGACGTTTATAAAGCATATAATATTATTGCTGAAGAAAGAAGTTTGACACCTGAAGAAAGAACAGATCAGAAACTTTATTCTCGTAATGCAGATATCTTTACTCCATTAATTAAACTTTTCTCAAGTGAATATTGCAATCAAATCGCTTACGATTCTTTACAAATTCATGGTGGAACTGGTTTTATGAAAGACTTCCCAATTGAACGAATCTATAGAGATGCACGTATCACTACTATTTATGAAGGTACTTCACAATTGCAAGTTGTTGCAGCTATTAAAGGTGTTGGAAGTGGAGCATATTTAAAAGTACTAAAAGAATATGAATCTCAACCATTGAAACCAGAATTTGATTTCTTAAAGCATATGGTAGTAAAACTAACTGATCAATATGCTAAAACAGTTGAAAAAGTTGTTGAGATGAACAATACAGAGGTATACGATTTCCATTCAAGACGTCTAGTGGAAATGGCAGGAAATGTAATAATGGGTTATCTATTATTATTTGATGCAAATAGAAATGATAGGTACAAACATTCAGCAGAAGTGTTTATAAGAATAGCAAAATCTGAAAATACACAGAAAGTTAGTTTTATCAACAGTTTTGACATTAAGGAATTAGGCAGTTATAAATACTAATAATATCTCTGCTAACATTAAGAGCTAGCAGAGATATAAATTAAAAATCAATGTTTAAAATAATTAAGTTCCGAGTAAGTGAAGTCTTAATAAGTGTTATGAAAGGAAAATATAGTTTACAATACGTAAACTTATTTAAGAAAAACAATTTAAGAAGTCCTTTTACACCTTGTATAAAAGATGAGTTCATCTTTCATGTTTTAATGTTTTTGTTAAAGTCTCCTAGAGCAAAATCTTTTAATACTTCTAATAATATACAGTTTGGTAATATTCCATTTACAACTACTTATAAAGAGGTGTTTTTAAATAAAGGGATTCCATATTGCTTTAACTCAATGATGGTAGGGAAACATGAAATTAAGGTTGTAGGCTATCAAGAGTTGGTAAATAAAACAAAATTTAAATCTATATATTTCTTTATAAACGATAAATTTTGTGTAGGAGAATATTTGTTTTCTGAAGTAGGTAAAGTTGAATCTTTAAATATATCTAAAATTCTTATGAAGAAATATATTACAGATTCAATTGATCAAATCGAAGAGTTTTATATTGATGATGTTTCAGGAAATGTTATCTATTCAAGAGATAATGGATTTGAAACAAGTATTAAGTACTGCAACTTTGGAAATACAGAAGTGAAAGATACATTATTTGAGTTAGGAAAATATATGTTACCAGTTGATGATGATAATGAAAATTTGGAAAAAGTTATAACAACGATGTTATAAAAGATAATTTTCTTGAAAAGATAAAATATAAATTTAGCTTATTAATATTAAATAAATAAAAACAAACGGAGCTGCTAACAAAACAGCATCAAATCTGTCGAGTATTCCACCATGTCCTGGTAAAATATTTCCAGAATCTTTTATACCCAAACTTCTTTTTAATAAGGATTCAGTTAAATCGCCTAAAGTTCCAAAGACTACTGTTATTATTGACATACCAAGCCATTGTATACTGTTGAGCTCTTTTACAAAGATAGAAAGTATATAGGCAACAATTAAACTGAAGATTAAACCGCCAATGCTACCTTCCCAGGTTTTCTTTGGGGATACTCTTTCAAAAAGTTTATGCTTGCCAAATTTCATACCTGTTAAATAGGCAAAAGTATCATTACTCCATATCAATAAAAAGAATCCAATTAATATACCTTTTGAATATATCCCTTGTGAAAAGGAAGGATTCGAGATAAAGTTTAGTAACGACATTGGTAATGCTACATAAAAGATACCAGTAAATGTATAAGCAATGTTTTGAAATGGCGTTTTATGATTTCTGAAGAGTTCAATTATAAAGTCAGCAAATAAGAGGGGGAGTAACAATAATAAAAAATGAATATTAATATTTGAGATAGCAATATATGATGTTATTAAAAATAAAAATCCTGAGATTAATATTCCTGAAAACCCAAAAGGTTTAGATTCTGTTTTAGATATCAATGCGTAGAATTCGCTTACTCCAAGTATAGTGAATACTAAAAAAACAAATGAAAAAGCATAATGATTCCATAAGATTGATCCGATTACAAGTATTACAAAAACTGCACCTGTAAGTGTTCGTTGTAGAAAATTATTCAATATTGTTATTTTTTTGAATTATTTGCTTTGCTTTCATATAATCATCTCTATTGACCAACAAATCAATTTCACCAAATAGATATGATGAATCTTGACGATTCATAACATAGGTTTCAATATCATTTTCTAATAATAATCCTCTTATTATTTCAATTTCGTATAATTGAGCAGAAGTGTATATTGAAACCCATTCTTCATCCATGATTAATTACTTATTTGTGTCGTCAATTAGAAAAACATAGATCTCTTTTGGACCGTGAGCTCCTAATACTAATGTCTTTTCAATATCAGCAGTTCTACTAGGACCTGTAATAAATGTAATTAACGAAGGATAATTTGGCTCGTATTTAGCTTTTACTAATTTTAAAGCATGTTTTAAATCCGGCACTAATTGTGAAGCGTAAGCCATTACAATGTGAATTTCTGGATAAACATTCATTCTTCTACCCGACATTTGCTTTGATGAAACCATTACAGTTCCTAAGCGGGCGATTAAATATTCGCATGTTGTGATAC
>CAYRBL010000023.1:9281-17852 GCA_964422385.1 uncultured Bacteroides sp. | reverse complement strand
TGCCTGCGAATATTTCGCTTTTAAGAGGAAATATCTTTTATTCACCTCCTTTTTATCGGACTTTTTGACTTTATCAGATTGTAGTCAGCGAAACTTTCGTAGGTAGCAGATTACGTAAAGTGCATCCATACACAGTATGTGAGGACGCAGATTGCACAAAGTGGGCATACACACAATATGTGAGGACGCAGATTTTGTCGCCACGCGAGACTAACTGTGTGTAGTTCTATTTGATACAAACATGATGCTAACATATCGCGTGTTTACCCAAAATGTATCATTTGTACATACACAAAGTAATGTTACCTCTATATGAGGCTGTTTGCATCCACACACAATATGTTTGTCTCCACTTTGTGTAATCTGCGTCCTCACATACTGTGTGTGGAAGCAAATTGTATAAACCTACACTGCTTTTTATCTCAATAAAAATAAATAAAATTATTTTGTTAAAATAAACCACTTCGTATTCAAATTTTTTGTATCATTGCAAAATGAAAAGCATGGTTATAAAAAAAGGCATTAAAATTTTGAGAGCATTAAGTTGCATTACTCATTTATTTTATTTCGCCTTGTTCCGTCATATCGTACATCGAGCCTAAGCTAGGTTTTTTAAAATTACATTACATTTTATCATTTTATTATTCTTTACTAAAAAGAATAGTATTCATTTTATTTATTTTATAAAAAAATATACGATATGTATAAGCCAACACAAAAAGAAATAAGAAAATTAATCAAAATAATAACAACAGGATATAGTCCTTCTAGAAACTCATTTTATAGATGTGTGTCCTATTTCGATGATCATGAATCAAAGATAGGTGTACTGCCAATAAAACCAGGCTATCAGCCGATGATAGACCTTTTCGGACCCAGAAATCTTGCGTATAAAAATAAACTTACAGGCAAGAGAGTCGACACCGGAAGGGTAACATTAGGTGTTAGTTTGTATGATGAAGAAAGGGCTAAATTCCCTGCGTTTGCAAATAAGATGCAAGCTAAAGTTAGTGTTAAAGTTGATGGCAACGTTAATACCCTTACCTATTTATATTTTTTAAACAGAGGAGTATTTACTGAAGGTTCGGAAGGAGATCAATTGATAACTATGGACGACTGGGTGATTCGTTTTGCTGATTATCCTATTTTAGTTGACGAGCAAGCAGAAGTTTTGGCTTGGGTGGCTGCATTAAAATTATTATATGCTACTAAAGATGTCAAAAAAACAGTAGTGGTTGACGACCGTTCAACTTTAGATGAACTTAGATATTTATGTTTTGATGCCATCATCCAAGATTGCGGTAGTTTATTAAAATTACATTCAAACGATTTGAGTAAAGTAACAGTTTGTTTTAATCCAAATTTGTTAACGCCAAACGAAACCGATCCTGATCATTATTTAGTTAACCAGTTTCCAATGTATTTGGCAGGAGGATTAATCACCACTTCTATCGAAGGAGCATTTACCAAAAACGGAGCAGTAGTATTTGATAACAGCAAAAACAACAGCTCTGCCTGGGTATGGTTATCGGCAACTTCGCCAAGCATAAAAGCAGATTATGCGATAGAAATACCAGCACATAGCACCCGAGAAATTACAAACCAAATCTTAGGACCCGAAAAAGCAATGTACCTAAACGCAGTGTTTATGGACGGTACTTTAATAGGCAAACTAAAAATAACTGTAAAAAAGACGAAAAGTTAGGATAGTTTTAGAGTACTTGGAATGAACTTGAGTACTTAAAGTTATAAAATAAAAAAAGGGCTTCGATTCGGAGCCCTTTTCTTTTTTATAATATTAAGAAATATTAATTTAAAAAACACATCTTAATTCGTACTTTTGTATTCGTTTTAAAATAATATCTAAAAATGAAAAAGACTTACATTCTTTTAATAATATTATTCACAGTATACTTTGCACACGCACAATGGACGCTAACCACATTGACCAGTAGCGCCCAAACCAGTATTTCGTATCTGGCCTCAGTAGATAGCAACCTGTTTGCAGAATATACCTACAATTGCGGCGACGAAAACAACCCAATAACTTGCGGCACCCTATACGCAACCACCGATTTTGGCAGCAATTGGTTTGTCGCAAACGCAGGATTAACATTAAATGGATACTACGTAAACGCACTTGCCACCGACCAAAGCAATGCGATGTTTATAGCTACAAACGGAGGTGTATTTTCATCCTATAGTGGAGGTCAGAACTGGGATCCAAAAAACACAGGCATCACCGATAACAACGTAAATGCAATAGCCGCCAACGGATTCGATTTGTATGCAGGCACACAAAATAACGGTGTTTTTAAATCGATTGATAATGCCAACAATTGGACAAACATTAATACCGGACTGCCTTCCACTACTATAAATGTGCTTTCTACTAACATTGGTTTTATATATGCAGGCACCAATATGGGGATGTATCTGTCAGCAGATAGTGGCGCCACCTGGAACGCCATCAACAGTGGATTGCCTGCCAATAGCATCATAAAAGCAATAGCATCTTCGGCAAATAATATATATGTAGGCACCGACCAAGGCAAAATATATATGTCGTCGAACAATGTTAGTAATTGGAATAATATAAGCAATGGTTTGACGTGTACTGGTATTAACGCTATAATTATAAATGCGAATAAAATATTTGCAGCTACTAATGGAGGAGGTGTTTTTTTATCTGTTAATAATGGCAGCTCTTGGATGAGCATCAATAATGGCTTGACAAATTCTACGTATGCAAATTCGTTAGCTATATGTGGAAATTATATTTATGCAGCAGCTTATGGAGGAGTTTGGAAACGCAATTTAGCACAATTAACAGGCATCGATGAATACAATTATAATAAAGAAATAAATATATATCCCAACCCTGCTTCCAAATATCTTACAATAGAAACCAATGCTAATTACAAGCAAAGTTTAGAGATAATAAATTTACTCGGGCAATCGATGCATACCTATTATATATATAGTAAAGCTACAATTGATGTTTCGACTTTTCCAAAAGGCATTTATTTTATAAAATTAAATACAGATAAAGGATTAATTATAAAGAAATTTGTGAAGGAATAAAATCAATTACGAATTACAAATTACGGTTTGTTAATGCCTAAAATTATTAAGAAATAAATAATAAACCATACATCTGCTCCCTCTCCTACAGGAAAGAGGTGAGGTAAATAAAAAAAACCTGCTTATAATAAGCAGGTTTTGATGAGGTATCGAGCGGATTTGAACCGCTGTAGTCGGTTTTGCAGACCGATGCCTAGCCGCTCGGCCACGATACCATTTGAACTGCAAAAGTAGTAAATATTGTTGAATCTACAAATTATTTTATCATAAGTACAAAAAAAAATGAGAACCTAAGTTCTCATTCCTTTTTTATTCAGCCAAAACAATTATTTTATTTTTCAACACTTCCACTACTCCTCCCTTTACATCAAAGTATTGAGTTTCGTTATTAGCGTCCTGAATCTTAATTCGTCCTTTCTTAAGAACAGAAATAAGAGGCGCGTGATTGTTGAGTATTTCAAACGAACCGTCAATCCCTGGGAATTGAGCAAGCTTAATTTCGCCTGTAAAAATAGTTTGTTCTGGTGTTACAATTTCTATGTTCATTATCATTATTAGATAAATTATTTACTAGCTTCAGCCATTATTTTCTTCCCTTTTTCCATAGCTTCTTCAATTGTACCAACAAGATTGAATGCTGCTTCTGGATATTCATCCATTTCACCATCCATAATCATATTGAAACCTTTAATAGTGTCTTCAATTGAAACAAACACTCCTTTTAAACCTGTAAATTGTTCGGCAACATGGAAAGGTTGAGATAAGAAACGTTGAACACGACGTGCGCGGTGTACAACCAATTTATCTTCTTCCGAAAGCTCGTCCATACCAAGAATAGCAATAATATCCTGCAATTCTTTGTAACGTTGTAAGATTTCTTTCACTCTTTGTGCACAATTATAATGTTCGTCGCCTACTACATCAGGAGAAAGAATACGAGAAGTAGATTCCAATGGATTTACCGCTGGATATATACCTAACTCAGAAATCTTACGATCTAATACGGTAGTTGCATCTAAGTGGGCAAAAGTTGTTGCAGGAGCAGGGTCTGTCAAGTCATCAGCAGGTACATATACAGCCTGAACTGAAGTGATAGAACCTCTTTTTGTAGATGTAATTCTTTCCTGCATTATACCCATTTCGGTAGCTAATGTAGGTTGGTAACCCACAGCTGAAGGCATACGACCTAATAAAGCCGAAACCTCAGAACCTGCTTGTGTAAAACGGAAGATATTATCGATGAAGAAAAGGATATCTTTTCCACCTGATTGTTCGTCACCATCACGGAAATATTCAGCAACAGTTAAACCAGATAAAGCAACTCTGGCTCTAGCTCCAGGAGGTTCGTTCATCTGACCAAACACTAAAGTAGCTTGAGATTTAGCCATCTCTTCCATATCTACTTTACTTAAATCCCAGTCGCCTTTTTCCATGCTTTCTTTAAACTCGTCGCCGTATTTAATAACGCCTGATTCGATCATTTCTCTAAGAAGATCGTTACCTTCACGAGTTCTTTCACCAACGCCTGCAAATACAGACATACCAGCATAACTCTTAGCAATATTATTGATAAGCTCCATGATGATTACAGTTTTACCAACACCAGCACCACCAAACAAACCAATCTTACCACCTTTTGAATAAGGTTCGATTAAATCGATAACTTTAACCCCTGTGTAAAGTATTTCTTGTGATGTTGAAAGGTTTTCGAACTTAGGAGGATCCCTGTGAATAGTGTAAGTGTGTTCTTTCGAAACTTCACCAATACCATCAATAGCTTTACCAATAACGTTGAATAAACGTCCTTTGATATGCTCGCCAATTGGCATTGCAATAGCTTGTCCGGTAGCCACAACTTCCATTCCACGTTGCAATCCGTCAGTCGAATCCATCGCAATTGTTCTAACTGTATTTTCACCTATGTCCTGTTGACATTCTAATACAATCACATCACCATCTTCTTTGGTAACTTCCAATGCATCGTAAATATCAGGTAAACTGCCTTCGTTTTCGAAGGTAACATCAATAACAGCACCTATTATCTGTGATATCTTGCCTTTACTCTTTATTCCCATTTTAAATATTATTTTGAGCAACTTAATTTTGAAGCTGCGAAATTACAATTTATTTATGAATTTTTTAGTATATAAGTTGTATATTTTTTCTATTTTTGACGTTTTATTACTTTTAACATTAAAAAAAGAAGCTTTATACAATAAATTATAGTGAAAATATATACAAACGAAACAAACTATCCGAACTTTAACAATGCCGTAATAACAATTGGGATGTTTGATGGTGTGCATACTGGGCATCAACAAATACTTCAACAATTGGTCGACACTGCTCGAAAATCAGATGGCGAATCAATAGTAATTACTTTTGATACTCATCCTCGAATGGTGCTAAATCAGGAGGCCGATAAGTTAAAATTTATTAATTCTTATGATGAAAAAATAGAATTAATCCGTAATGCAGGTGTCGACCATCTAATAATTTTACCTTTTACTAAAGAATTTTCTCAAAGATCGACAAAAGAATTTGTAAAAGATTTTCTTGTCGATACTCTTCATGTGCATAAATTAATTGTTGGTTATGATAATCAATTTGGCAATAAACAAAACGACGACTTTGAGCATCTTTACAATTTAGGTGCTGAATATGATTTCGAAATTATTAAAATAGAAGTTAAAAAAACTGAAAATATTGAGGTTAGTTCAACTGTTATTAGAGAAGAACTGGGAAATGGAAATGTAAAACTTGCTAATATTTTGCTAGGATATAAATTTACATTGTCGGGCAAAGTAGTTGAAGGCAACCGCATCGGTAATCAAATTGGGTTTCCAACTGCTAATCTGGATTTGGAAAACGAGTATAAACTTATACCTGCTTTGGGCGTTTATGCTGTGGAAGTCGAGGTGGATACTATTATATATAAAGGTATGCTTAATATTGGTGTTCGCCCTACTTTAAATATAAATAAGCTTTCGATTGAGTGTAATATTTTTGATTTTGATAAAGACATCTATGGGCAGTATATTAAATTGTTTTTGGTGGATAGAATAAGGGCAGAACAACGCTTTGGCGGATTGCCTTTGCTTATCGAACAATTGAAAAGAGATAAAATTACTGCCATAGAAATCTTAAATAATAGATAAAAATAAATGTATATAATATATATAGTATGCTGAAATATTTTAGATGTTCCCTTTTAATCTTGCTTTTATTCTGTGTAAATATTCAGATGAAAGCTCAATTATTAAGTAAAGAAAAACTTGCTACCGAAAAGGTTTACACATCCTTAAGCGAGGCTTTAAAGAATCCTGAATTGGTATATAGATTGGATTTAACAAAGCAAAAGTTGAAAACATTTCCTAAAGATATTCTTAAACTTTATAATTTGCAGGAATTGATCTTAGCAAAGAACAAACTTACCGAAATACCTGCCGAAATAGGTATTTTAACCAATCTTGAAATCCTAAATATCGAGAAAAACGAACTTACTTTGTTGCCATCAACCATCGGAAATCTTACCAATTTAAAGGAATTAATTTTAAATAGAAATGAGATTTATAAGTTGCCACCCGAAATTGGTAATCTTTTAAATTTAGTGAAACTCGATATGTGGAGCAACGAAATTGATGTGCTCCCTGACGAAATTAGTAAGCTTAAAAACACCTTAAAAGTATTAGATTTAAGAGTGGTTTTGATAAATCTCGACAAGCAAAAGAAGATAGTAGAGCTATTGCCCAACACCGAAATATATTTCTCGAAAAGTTGTAATTGTAGATAATATTTTATGACAGATTTAAAAATTGCAAGCATACAAAGTAGTCTTATTTGGGAAAACCCAGATGAGAATCTTAAAAACTTTGATAAAAAAATAGACAGTATCAAGGACAATCCTGATATAATTATCCTTCCTGAAATGTTTAATACCGGTTTTTCGATTAATCCAACTAAATGTGCTGAACCTATGGATGGTGAAGCAGTAAAATGGTTGAAGAATAAGGCCAGTGAACGTAATTGTGTTATTTGCGGAAGCATATTAATTAATGAAGGAACAAAAAATTTGAATCGTATGATATGGATGCGTCCCGATGGGAGCTACAGTACTTATGATAAACGACATCTGTTTAGATTGAGCGACGAATATAAGGTAATGGATAGTGGAAATAAACGCACAATTGTCGATATAAATGGATGGAAAATTAATCTTTTGGTTTGTTACGATTTGAGGTTTCCGGTTTGGGCGCGCAATACCTTTAAAGATGGTGCTTATGAGTACGATGCCATCATTTATGTAGCAAATTGGCCTTCGAGTCGCTCACATATATGGCAAACACTTTTGAGGGCAAGGGCTATTGAGAATCAAAGCTACGTTGTAGGTGTAAATAGGGTAGGTAAAGATGGTATTGGAACCAATCATAGCGGCGATTCGATGGTAATTGATCCAATTGGTAATATTATTTCGCAACTTAATCCAAATGAGGAGCTGGTTGAGGTGAATAATCTTTCGGCACAAACATTGATAGACTTCCGTACATCTATTCCTTTCTGTTTGGATTGGGATTCTTTTGAATTAAAGTAGGATTTTATTTTTTTTGAGCTTCGGTTTTTTGGTTGGCAATCTTTTTCTTTTTTTATTTTGGTAAAATGATAAAGAACTTTTAAGTACTTAAGATAATCTATTTTGGCTCTCCGAAAGTGTTTTGTTCATCATCTGGAGAAAAGTTTCAACAAACAATGCAGTTTGGTGATTTAGCGATTTAGTTTGTCGTTTTTTATAGTAATAAATAATGCATGTGTAAAGCCGATAATAACATGAACGATGATACATAATATCCCTATAAATAATTGTCGTAATCCATATTCGTCGTGCCCTGTTAGTGTTTTTGAAAAGAAAATAACGAAAGTCATATATAAAATAAATAGGATGGCATGGGCAGTGAAAATCCTCCAAAATGATTTGCTTTTTGCAGTCATTAAATAGGATGCTAACAACAGAAAAGGTAAAGATAAAAGCAATATGATAAATAAGGTGTCCATTTATTTTATTGTTTACTTTGCTCAACACCATATAATATTGCATCTTTGAGGACATCAATATTTATATCTTTTATGGTTTTAAATTTAATACAATACCCACTCACGCTTGCTTTGCCTATAGTATTTCCAAAGGTTTGGGAAAGGTAATTTTTGTCATTTATACCAAAAATATACACAGAGATTCCAGTTGTGTTTGCACTAATTCCAATTTGATAAAACTCTTTAGAAGTTCCATTCTTATATTTTATGGTGTATAATCCATACCCAATATTAGGGTTGGAAACAACTTTACCTTTGTCGTCTTTGCCATCCAAAAACCACAATTTACATTCAGGTAACAACTGAAGTATGAACACATGCAGAGCAAGCATGTCACTTCGTTTTGGTTCAGCTTGACTGAAAATATATGTATTGATTTGTTCTTCGATGTTCATATAA
>CAYRBL010000023.1:0-9181 GCA_964422385.1 uncultured Bacteroides sp. | reverse complement strand
TGGTTCAGCTTGACTGAAAATATATGTATTGATTTGTTCTTCGATGTTCATATAATAAAGTTTATTTAACTACTTATTTTTTCGTAGTGAAGTGCAATTACTCCACACGAAAAAGTCTTTGTTTCTATAAGTTCTAGTTTTGTTGTTTCGCTTATACCTTTAAATAATGGGAAACCCTGACCAAGTAAAACTGGGTTAACAAATATCCAAAACTCGTCAATAAGACCTAAACTTAGTAAGGAGTGAGATGCTCTGGGACTTCCAAAAATCAGAATATCTTTCCCTTCTTGGCTTTTTAATTTATTGATGTTGTCTGTAAGATGGTCGCTAATAACAATGGTATTGTCAAGACCTTTATCGGTTATTGTCCTTGATAAAACAACTTTTGAAACTTTGTTGTACCAAGCCGAATGTTCTATATCGTGCTTTGATGCGTTTACTTGTTGGCCTGCAGTTGGCCAATAACTTTGCATCATATCATAAGTTACCCGTCCATAAAGTGCGGTATCTGCTTTATCAGTCATTGTACCTACAAAGTCAAACATTGCATCATCAAATTTTATCCAATCCTTTTCTCCATTAAGTCCTGCCACAAAACCATCGAGCGAAGTATGCATAAAGAATATTAATTTCCTCATATTAATTCAAAATTTATATAGAAATATAACAATCTAAATTAATATTAGTTCTGATTGTAAATTGGCTAGCTTAGCATAGTTTTACTTGTTTATTATTCTTTGCAAATATACTATTATAAATAATACGAGTCTTAATATTATTAAAATAAAAGATAAATATAAAAATAGTTATAGATGTATTTGCTTACAAATATAGGTACATTTAAATAGATATACTGTTATTTGTGTACAAATATATGTACATAAAAGTAGATATATGGTTATTTCTTTACAAATATAGGTACATCCAAGTAGATATATAGTAATTTGTTTACAAATATAGGTACATAAAAGTAGATATATGGTTATTTGTTTACAAATATATGTATATCTAATTAGATATACAGTCACCCGTAAGTTCGATCAAGTAGTTACGTTTTTGGGCTTATTAAATCTAAATATGTGATTTTGCATCAATATTGAGATATTTCGAGAAATGTATTCTAATATCAATAAAAAAGGCTTCAATTTGAAGCCTTTTTTTATAATTTAAAATTCGTAATTCGTAATTCGTAATTCTGTCTTCTACTAAAGAACCACCAATTTCTTTACTATACTATTGGCATCAACAGTAAGTTTAATAAAATAAATACCCTTTTGGATTCCTTCCGAAGTGGTATTAAATGTTGCTTGATGGCTACCTTTTAATTGTTTTTCGTTAAGCAAAGTTTTTACCAATTTACCAGTGATATCATACACCAATAGCTCCACATCAGCAGCAGCATTCAAATTATAACTAATAGTAGTTTGCTCTTTTGATGGGTTAGGATATAGGCTTAACTCAACATTTTTGCTTGCATTTATAGGTTCGATACCTGCAAACTGCCTAACAGAATCAACATATACGTATGTTTTGGTAGCAGGCAATCCACCTGTCGAAGTCTCGGTAATTGTCAACAAAGGATACCCAATATTTTTAGCTATCCATTTGTATTCAGCAATTGTTCGGGTAATATTAATAGGGATCGTCATAATAGTATCCAAATGCAAAGAATCAGTAACTGTTATTAAAGACTTAACCCTCAAAACCTGAAACGTTCCATAAGGTGTGGTAAGTGTACCCCAGCCATCTACAATGTTTTTACGTTTCTTTTTCTCACCAAAATAACCTAAAGTTGCTAGGCTTACACTGCCATTAGAAGCAGATGAATCTACATTATTAAAGTTAAGCGGAAACTTATACATCACATCCGGATTGTCGTATTTAAGCGGAATAGGTACTGGTATAATACTGAACTGCGCACCATAACCAATCATAGCATAAGAAGCAGTTGCGTTTTTATAAAAGTTATACTCGTTAGATAAGGTCATTATCCCCAGATTAACGTTAGGTTGTTTCTCGGCTTGGTTAGCTGTTAAAACAAAAGAAGGATAATAATAAATTGAAGTAGCTGTAACCGCCACAAAAGTATCTATCGTTTGGCTGGTAGCATTAAGTGCCGAGAAATCCCAAGTATGATTGGCACCCGTTGCAGTATAATTAATACTACCAATAGTGGTGGCAGTACTCAACCTAATCTTGCTCGCACTGGTTGGCATATCAGCGGTGGTAACACTAATCTGAGCGAAAATATAACTACTAATCGCCATTAAAAACAAAAGTGTAAAAGTCTTTTTCATATCAAATTTGATTTATAATATTATTTAAATTAAAATTTATTATTCATAAATTTTATCTTTTCCTTCTTCAATGGATTTTATTAAATCCATATCCCAGTATTTTTTCTTAGTATATTTTTTATATAATTTAAGATAATCTTTTGCTTCAATATGCATATTTAAACCATCATACAAAAAAGCTATCATATAATAACTTTCACTTATAAGTTTTCCAATCGAAATATTTCTACTTAAAACAGCTATGGATTTATTAAAATATTCAACTCTTTTATCTTTATAATAACATCCATAATTATAATAAACCATTCCTAAATCATAGTTAAAAAATTCGGCACCATTACTGATATTATTTGAATCTATTTTCTCTAGATTAATTAATGAACTATCAATACCAGCTTTGGTTGTATTACTACACGACAAACCATATAAATCTTTTCTATACTTTTCGTAATCAAAAGTCTTTTGAGTATATGTTTTTAAAACAAAAAACAAAAATAATAATAAGATAAAAGTCTTTTTCATATCTAATTTGATTTATAATATTTCACAAAGATACATATAATTGATTCTACATATATTCTTCTTAACATTAATTATATAAATAAGCTGAATTTTAATAGAAATAAAGCTTTGAAAACATAAAATTATAAGAAAACTATTTTGTAAGAATATCCTTAAATAGGATGAAATAGGAGTGTCTTAATCTTATTAAAATAATAAAAATAAAATTTATTTTAAGAATGGCTTTTATATTAAATATTATTGTACATTTGTACCATCATAATTTCTCATTAATATAAACATAATGAAAAGCAGTTCAGTTCTTATAATAAAATCAAATTTCATAATATGAAAAACACATTTAAACTTTTAACCCTTGTTGCTATTACCGTATTTCTTTTTTCTTGCGGTAAAGAACAAAAGAAAACCCCTGCAGCTTACGTAAATCCATTTATAGGAACAGGTGGTCATGGGCATACCTATCCTGGAGCAACAGTTCCTTTTGGGATGGTTCAACTGAGCCCCGATACCCGTTTGGATGGCTGGGACGGATGTGGTGGATACCATTATTCGGATAGTATTGTTTATGGGTTTTCTCATACTCACCTAAGCGGCACCGGTTGCAGCGACTATGGAGATATATTATTAATGCCTACAACAGGCGAGTTGAAATGGAAAAATAATGAATATGCTTCTACCTTTTCGCACAAAAACGAGCAAGCAAAAGCAGGTTATTATTCAACTTTACTTGATAAATATAATGTAAAAGTAGAACTAACGGCAACCAAAAGAGTAGGCTTTCATAAATATACTTTTCCAGAAGGCAAACAATCAAATATCCTTATCGATTTAAAACATCGCGACAAAGTAATTGCTTCTTCTATTAAGATAATTGGCAAAGACGAAATCGTAGGACTTCGTCGTTCCGAAGCTTGGGCTCGCGATCAGTATGTGTATTTTGTAGCTAAGTTTTCAAAGCCTTTTGATGCTTCTACTATTTCCGAAAACGATACAGTGCTTCCTAATATTACAGATAAAGAAGGTAAGAATTTGAAATGCTATGTAACTTTTACTACCAAAAAAGATGAAGTTATCATGGTAAAAGTAGGTATATCGGCAGTAAGTGCCGAAAATGCACGTAAGAATTTGGAAGCAGAAGTTAAAGGTTGGGAATTTGACACCGTTAAAACTGCAGCCTATAACGAATGGGATAAAGAGCTAAGTAAAATAGAAGTTCAAGGTGGAACTGATGTTCAGAAAACCATTTTCTATACTTCAATGTACCACGCCTTCACCAATCCTAATTTATATTGCGACGTTGATGGGCAATACAGAGGCAGGGATTTGAAGATACATAAAACAGATAATTTCGATATGTATACCGTGTTTTCTTTGTGGGATACCTATCGCGCAGCACATCCTTTATACACTTTGGTGCAACAAAAAAGAACTACTGATTTCATAAAAACATTCATAAAACAATATGAAGAAGGCGGTACTTTACCTGTTTGGGAACTTTCGGGCAACGAAACCGGTTGTATGATTGGCTACCATTCTATCCCTGTAATTGTGGATGCATATATGAAAGGTATAAAAGATTTTGATGCTGAAAAGGCTTTTACAGCAATGAAAAAGAGCGCTGACGAAGATAGATTAGGTTTGAAATTCTATAAAGCTACAGGGGTAATTCCAGGTAACGAAGAGGGAGAATCTGTTTCAAAACTGTTGGAATATGCGTATGATGACTGGTGTATTGCACAAATGGCAAAAGCATTGAACAAAATGGACGACTACAAACGTTTTATCGAACGCGCACAATCTTATAAAAATGTATTCGATCCTTCAACAGGTTTTATGAGAGCTAGAGTAAATAACTTTTGGTTTACTCCTTTCGATCCTTCTGAAGTTAATTTTAACTATACCGAAGCCAATTGCTGGCAGTATACTTTCTATGTACCTCAGGACTTAAGCAACTTTGCAAAATACTTAGGGGGGAAAGATAAGTTTGGCGAAAAACTTGATAAACTCTTTACTTCTGATTCAAAAACTACAGGTAGAGATCAGGCCGATATTACTGGTTTGATTGGTCAGTATGCACACGGCAACGAGCCTAGTCATCACATGGCTTATCTGTATGATTATGCTGGACAGCCATGGAAAACTCAAGCTTTGATACATCGCATACAAAATGAAATGTATAAAGCCGAACCTGATGGTTTGTGTGGCAACGAAGACTGTGGACAGATGTCATCGTGGTTGGTGATGAGCGCAATGGGAATTTATGAAGTAACTCCAGGTTCTAATATTTATGCTATCGGAACTCCAATGTTCGAAAAGGTAACTATGCATTTAGAAAATGGAAAGACTTTTGTAATTAATGCAAAGAATATCTCTGAAAAGAATTTTTACATACAATCTGCTGAGCTTAATGGCAAACCTTATACTAAATCTTTCCTTATGCACGATGCTATAAGTAATGGTGGCGAAATTACTTTTACAATGGGTAGTGCTGAGGCCAAACAATGGGGTGTTGGCGAAGGCAACGAGCCTGTAAGTATCATCACTGATAACATTATAACTCCTTTGCCTTTTATTGCTAAGGGTGCTCCAACTTTCTTAAAAGAACAGATTGTTGAAATAGGTTGTCTGGATAAGGATGCAGTTATTTATTATACCTTAGATGGCAAGGAACCTACTGATAAATCGCCTGTTTACAAAGATCCTTTAACTGTTAAGGAAACGATGACTATTAAAGCTTTCGCTAAACAAAAAGATCGCCCAGATAGTAAAGTTATGACGGCAGTTACTAGCAAGATTCCTGAAGGAAGAACTATTGTTATTAAAAATGCCTATGCTCCTCAGTACTCTGCAGGTGGAAATATGGCTTTGATTGATTTAAAAAGAGGGGGCGAAAACTTCCGTACAGGTACCTGGCAAGGTTACGAAGGCGTTGATGTGGATGCTACTATTGATTTAGGAAAGAAGCAAGCCGTTAAAGAAATTGCTACAGGATTTTTACAAGATCAAGGAGCGTGGATCTTCTTCCCTTCACAAGTTGAGTATTATATTTCGGATGATGGTAAGGACTTTAAACAAGTAGGAATTATTAAAAATGATGTTCCATTAAATAAAGATGGAGTTATTATTAAAGATTTTGCTAAGAAACTTACAGGTGTATCAACACGATATATTAAAGTTGTGGGCAAAACGATAGGTAAATGTCCTGCTTGGCATCTGGGCGCAGGTGGCAAGGCGTGGGTATTTACGGATGAAATTGTAATTAAATAAAAATATTTATAATATAAAAAGGGCTTCAATTTGGAGCCCTTTTTTATTATTTTTATATCTTTGCAGATTAATAAGAATTAAATGGAAGAATTAAATGAACTTGAAAAAGTTTTATTGTTAGCTATTATAGATTATAACAAACAAAAATATTCGTTTTTAGAAACTCATTATCCTCATTTATATGTTAAAAATAGAGAATTTACAGTTGTAGGTCTTTATACTATGTTTGAATATAAAAAAGATATTATTTGTAATGATATTAATGATTTTATTGTATCAGATAAGTCATTGTTTGTTGATGGATTCGAATGTGAACTTACTTATGAATTAAATATTACTAAAGGGAAAATAGATTTTTTAGAAATAGTTACAAATGGAGATAAAGATTTATTTTATAAATATGAAGATATTATGAACTTTAAATTAGAATAATTAAACTTTTTCAATTTGAAGCCCTTTTCTTTTTATACGAATTAATTGTAGTGCCTAATCATTAAAGGCATTCGTTTTATAATATAATACCACAATTATAGGTGTAAGGACATTTGTGTACGAATATATTTATATCCATTTGCTCATATAGTGATTTGTTTACAAATATAGGTATATACTTTTGCATATATAGTGATTTGTTTATAAATATAGGTATATCCATTTGCATATATGGTTATTTGTTTACAAATATAGGTATATCCATTTGCACATACAGTGATTTGTTTACAAATATATGTATATCCAATTGCACATACAGTTATTTGTTTACAAATATATGTATATCCATTTGCACATACTGTCACCCGTAAGTTCGATCAGGGAGTTACGTTTTTGAGGTTTCAAAATCTAAATATGTATATTTACATCAATATTGAGATAATTCGTGAAATGTATTCTAATAGAAATAAAAAAAGGGCTTCGATTTGAAGCCCTTTTCTTTTTATACAAATTATTTCGTTACAAATTGTCGTGCATAATATTTGGCAGTAAGTTTTTCGCCAGTTGCCTGCTCTATCATATCATTCCAATATAAAGTGCGGCCCGGTTTGAAAACTTTATCCATTAAAAACTTTCCAATCTCTTCATTTTTAGCAAAGCTTTGTGCTTTTAAATCGGTTTGTTTTAAAACCTTTTCGGTAATATAATAACTAAGTTGCGAAGCCAATAATTCGCCCAACAAATAGTTGTGATAATAGCAAGGATACAATGCCAGATGTATTTTAGATGCATAATCAGGTTCGTTGCGGTCGGCAGGACGTTTCATCATCTGATATTTCTCCACCAAATCCCACCAAAGTTTATTCAAATCCTGATCAGGATTTCCGTACATAGCCTTTTCGAAACGATACATAACCTGAGCCCAACGGCTAAACACCAATTGATCTAAGCGTAATTTCTTAAAACAATCATCAGCTATCTTCGCTTTTTCCTCATTACTTATACCTGTCATAGCTTGTATCCACTCAGGATTACTAGCCTGACGACCAAAGAACATCGCGATAGCCTCGGTAGTAAAAGTGTGAGCAGGCTCGCGAAGTGTGAAAGGAGTCTTTTTATCTAAATATTTAAAATAAACACCATGTCCATATTCATGCAACATCGTGCCCATCCATTCGGCATTCGACTTGATATTACACAATACTCTTACATCACCTTCGTGATCGATATCAGTACAATAAGCATGTTGATTCTTACCTGGTTTTTCATACAAATCGCTATGTTTTATAATATCGCCGCAAGGCATACCGATACCTTTATAGAAAACTTTGGTAAGTTCTTCAAGTTTTTTATCAGTATAATATTTGTCCAAATCTACATTATATAACTTTGGAGCTTCCTGGAAAAAACGATTTTGATAATGCCAAGGCATCAATTCTTTTTTATCTACATTATATCTTTTAGCAAAATTTTCATCAATTTCATTCTTTAAATCTGCAAAAGAGTTACGTGTTAAACTATCTAATTCGTCAAAAATAGTTTCTATTTCTTTTGGGTCTTGTTCGTCAAGTTTCAAACTCATCTCATGGTAATTATTAAAACCAAGTTCTTTGGCAATATCATTACGCATCAAAACCAGTTTATGAAGGTCGTCTTTTACAACAGTACCTATTTTTTTATGTGCAAGCCAAGCTTCTTTTAAAACTTTTGAATCAACAGATGTTTTCAAAATATCCTCTAATTGATTATCCGAAAGTTTTACACCATTAACTTCAGCTCTAAAGTTAGAATACTTTTGTTCGATTTGAGTAGATAAACGGGTAGCAGCATTTAATTTGGAAGTATCCACTTGCGCACCCAAATAATGATTGTAAAGAATTTCAAGTTCTCTTTTCATCACTTTATCGGTAATGGCATTTGATTCTTTAATTTCTTTTAATGTTTTAAAAGCAGTTTTATCAGAAAAAATAGAATTAATCTTCATATTTAGATCTTCTGCTTTTTTAAAATCTTCAGGTTTGCCCGAAATAGAAGCATCCCACGAAGCAATTCCTGCTTCTTTAAATAAAGGCACAACCTTGGCCTCGTACTGCTTGATAAAATCAGCAAGTTTCTGTTCCATGTTATTTGAATTTTTACAACCGTTGTTAAATACCATCGCAAAAAGCAATAATACTACTAAACTAAAATACTTTTTCATGTTAAATATTTGTTTTTTGTTAATAAATGAAGTGCAAAAGTAATCTAAAATAAAATATACTGACGAATAATCTTACAAATAAGTTACTTTTTCTTATAAAAAAGGTATTGTCCTATCATAATAAATACCATCGTAAATGCTGCACTAAAGATAACTCTCCAGAAAGTGTAGAAGAATTCGCTAAAATTAAACACTTCGAGGTAAAAGAAAGCGAAATGATGCAACAATACTAATATTATTGAATATTTGAGAAACCAAGTTAGCCCTAAATCTCTTATTCCAGGAGTTAGCCCAAGTTCATAATCACGAGTTGATGATACAAAACGAAGAACTCCGGGTCTGCAGAAACCTATAAAAACGCTTGCCGCAATATGCATTCCCATCGTATTCGAAAACAAATCGACACCAAATCCTACTATAAAAGATAGTATTAAAAGGAGCCAGTTTGGAGTTTCGAAAGGCA
>CAYRBL010000022.1:4388-17885 GCA_964422385.1 uncultured Bacteroides sp. | reverse complement strand
GTGATTTTTAAGACCACAAAGATAATAATAATTTTATTATGTTAGCACCATTATCACAGGGGAGGGCTGAGGTGGGGTAAAAAAAACATGAACATAGAACAACTTACAAAAGCATTTAAAGAAAGATTCACAGGAGACTACGCTGTATTCTCAGCTCCCGGTCGCATAAATATCATTGGCGAACACACCGATTATAACAATGGTTTTGTATTGCCAGGTGCAATCAACAAGACTATTGATTTGGTTATACATATTAATAAGGATACTAATATTATTAATACTGTAGCTAATGATTTGAATGAAGAAGAAAGCTTCACAAAAGATACTACCGAAACAAAATACCATTGGACTAAATATATACTTGGTGTAGTCGGCGAACTTACAAAATTAGGTTGTAATATCCCCGGCTTTGATTGTGTTTTCGGTGGCGATGTCCCTATTGGAAGCGGCATGTCTTCGTCAGCGGCTTTGGAATCTGTTGTAGGGCTTGCTTTGAATGAACTTTTAGGTTTAAACCTTAGTCGTTTTCAATTAGCAAAAGTAGGACAGATGTCAGAACATAATTATGTAGGTGTTCGTTGCGGTATCATGGACCAGTTTGCTTCTCTTTTTGGTGATGAAGGCAAGCTTGTTAAACTGGATTGCCGTTCGTTGGAGTATGAAATGATCCCTTTTAATCCTATAGGTTACAGTATCGTTTTGTTAGACACAAAAGTTTCGCACAGCCTTGCTTCTTCCGAGTATAATAAGCGCAGAGCAAGTTGCGAAGAAGGTGTTAGCATTATTGCAACTAAATATAAAGAAGTAAAGAGCCTTAGAGATGTTACCATTGACATGCTTGAAGAGTTTATTGACGATATGAGCATTGAGACATATAAGCGTTGCCTGTATGTAGTTGGAGAAATAGATCGTTTACAAAAAGCTTGCGAAGCATTAAAAGAAAATGATCTTATAAAAGTAGGCAAACTTATGTTTGAAACCCATGATGGCTTGCAAGTACTTTACGAAGTTAGTTGCGATGAGCTTGATTTCCTTGTTCAAATAGCAAAAGGTTTTGATGGAGCCATAGGTTCGCGTGTTATGGGTGGCGGATTTGGTGGTTGTACCATTAGTTTAGTTGAGACAGCTAAAGAAAAAGACTTTATAGAGCAATCTTCAAAGAGATTTAAAGAAAAATTTGGACATAATCCCGTTGTTCACGAAGTGCAAATCTCAAAAGGAGCCAGAAGTATTCAATAAAAATATTTTTTAAACCATTATTCAAAAACTTTTACTTGTTGGTTTGTTTATAAGGGTACACATATTTTTGCTTTAATCTTATGACAAATCAACCGGTATATAAAATTGATGGTAGGTACTTATATTACACTTTCTGTGCAGGTGCTCAGAAGATATTACAGAACCAGGCGGAGTTAAACAGGATAAATGTATTTCCAGTTAACGATAAAGACACTGGTACAAACCTTGCCTCAACCTTTAGAGCCATCTTAGATAATATTCAACCTCATCGCTCGTTTACCACAACCGCTAATGTAATTGCTGATGCCGCTCTTGTGGGTGCAAGAGGGAATTCGGGTGTTATTTTTGCTCAATTTTTATATGGTTTTAGCATTGAAACAGAAAATAAAATTGAGATTACCTTCAATGAATTTGCTGAGATAATTAATAAATCAGTTGCATATATTTACGAAGCCGTTGCCAATCCTGTTGAAGGCACCTTGCTCACTATCATTAAAGATTGGGCCGATTATATCTATAGTAAAAAGGATGCAATCACTAATTTTAAACAAATTTTTATTGATTCTTTAGTTACTTTAAACACATCTTTACAAGAAACAAAGTATAAACTTTTAATTTTACAACAATCTAACGTTGTGGATGCCGGTGCCAAAGGTTTTGTTATCTTTATCGAAGGTATTATTGATTTAATTGTAAACCGAAATATCCGTACGCTCATTTCTGAGGCCTCTCAAAATGTATCTATTATTCATTCCGAAGAAATCACTAGCGATGTTATCGAACATAGATATTGTACGGAGGCGATGATTAAGGATATTAAAATTAATAGTTCGGAAATTCAGAATATCTTAAAGAGATATGGCGATTCGGCAGTGGTTGCGGGCTCTGCTAAAGCCAAGAGAATTCACGTACATACCAATAATCCTGCGCAATTATTCTATGAATTAAAGGATCATGGCACCATCACTTTTCAGAAGGTTGATGATATGATCAGGCAGAACGATGTTGTTAAAAATAAGAAGTGGAAAATTGCTTTGGTTACCGATTCCACTTGTGATTTATCTCAGGAAATCATCGATTTTTACCAAATAAATGTTTTACCATTAAATGTAAATTTCGGCGACAATCATTACTTAGATAAAGTAACCATAACTCCCGATCAGTTTTATGATATGTTAAGTACCAGCCCCGTATTTCCTTCCACTTCACAGGTCAACGAGCAGTCGTACGTCAATTTGTATTCGCATTTGGCTTCGCATTACGATGCCATAATCTCTATTCATCTTTCGAGCAACTTAAGCGGAACGTTTAGTAGCGGTGAAAAAGCTGCTGCTAAAATTAGCAAAGAGTTTGATAAGCCTATTTATGTTTTCGACTCCAAAACGCTTTCAGGAACACTGGGTTTGCTTGTGCATCGTGCAGCAAAAGCTATTGAATCGGGCATGGAATTAGAAGAAATTAAGGTTTCGATAGACGAATGGATTAAAAAAACAAGAATTTACGTAAGTGTAAAAACGCTTAAATACTTTATTTTAGGAGGAAGAGTTTCTAAACCAAAAGGTTTTATCTCAAATTTATTAAATATTAAACCTATCGTTTCGATTACCGAGGATGGAAAATCTACTTTAATAGGAAAAACATTCAGCCAGAAGTCAAATATGAAAAAGGTTATGAAAATAATAACCCAATTAAACACCGAAAATAAAATTAAAGACTATATAATACTGCACGCACACAATACTGAAGGTGCGGATAGTTATACACAAAGTATGAAAGAGCTTACCGGAAAAGATCCGGTATCTGTAGTAAATATTTCACCCGCAATTGGTGTAAATGCCGGCTTGGGCACTGCTGCAGTTTCCTTAATTTTAGAATAAATAAGATTTTAATGACATTCCTACAAATATATTTAATCGCACTCTTAACCATCATCTCCCTCATGTCGCTGTTGTGGCTCCTCAGCGTTTATTTGAAAAACGTAAGCATCGTCGATTTCTTTTGGGGATTAGGTTTTATTGTTTGCGCAAGCGTTTATTTTTATTTTGCAAAAGGTTTTGAAACCCGAAAACTACTCTTATTAATATTAGTAAGCGTTTGGGGACTGCGTTTATCGTTCTATTTGGGCTGGCGCAACTTTGGGAAAGGCGAAGATTTCAGATATCAGGAATTCAGACGCACTTATGGTGAGCACAGATATTGGTGGATTAGTTTTTTCCAGACTTTCTTATTGCAGGGTGTCCTTATGTGGTTGATTTCGGCCCCTCTCCTAGCTGCTTTTTACTATAATAAAAATAATTCTTTGAATATAATTGATTATTTAGCCATTATTTTTTGGATAATTGGCTTTGCATTCGAAGCAGGTGGCGATTTTCAATTGGCTACTTTCAAGAGCAATCCTGCCAATAAAGGCAAAGTTTTAAATACAGGATTCTGGAAATATACCCGTCACCCAAATTACTTCGGCGATGCTGCAGTGTGGTGGTCTTATGCGTTGTTTTGCATCGCTTCCGGTAGTTATATTCCCGTTTTAGGCTCTATTTTGATGACTGCTTTAATTATTAAAGTGTCGGGGGTGGCTTTATTGGAAAAAACGCTAAAAGTAAATAAACCAGAATACGATACGTATATCAAACAGACCTCTTCTTTTTTTCCCTGGTTCCCTAAAAAAACAATTTAACATGGATTTTTTAATCAATAATATCTGGATGATCGCATTTGTAATTTGGGGCATTCCCCTAACTTATTTCAGAAGCAAATTTCGCAAAATAGTATATCAAACCAACTCTTGGTTTATAAATATTAAGCCTGTTTTTATTAAAGAAATCAAAGGATTATTTTTAAATATCTATCCCGACAATACACAATATAAGAAAACTAGAAATTTTTATCGTTTTTATTTAAGCATATATTTTATATTATTTTTTCTTTACTTTATTTCGAATAGCAATTCACAATCTAACACAAAAAACATGAATAAAATCATTATAGGAAGTCAAATTCCAACATTTTCATTGAAAGATCAGAATGGAAATACCTTTAATATCGATACAGTTATTGGTAAGAAAAACATCGTAATCTTCTTTTATCCCAAAGACGACAGTCCGGGATGCACGAAAGAGGCATGTTCGTTTCGCGATCAGTTTGAAGTATTCACCGAAGCTGATGCTGTGATAATTGGCATAAGCGGGCAATCGGTCGAGAGCCATAAAAAGTTTGCCGACAAGTATCGCTTATCCTACACACTGCTTAGCGACGACGGCAATAAGTTAAGAAAAACGTTTGGGGTGCCTACCAATTTGTTTGGGATATTGCCTGGTAGAGTTACTTATATAATCGACAAAAGTGGCAAAGTTGTGTATATTTTCAACTCACAAATTAAAGCTGTTCAGCATGTGGATGAGGCTTTGAATATCTTAAAAAAATTAAAATAGCATATTATGTTTACTTTTGAGCAATCGCAGAAAGTACCAGCCACTATCGAGCAAATTTGGGACTTTATGTCATCGCCGGCCAACCTTAAAAACATTACGCCGCCCTACATGGGGTTTAATATTATTACAAAAAACTTACCCGAAAAGATGTACGAGGGGATGATTATAAAGTATAAGGTGAGCCCTTTGGCAGGAATAAATATGGAATGGGTTACCGAGATTACACATATTAAGGAGCAGGAATTTTTTGTAGACCTGCAACAGATGGGACCTTATAAATTTTGGCATCATCAGCATCATTTCACTCCTATTGATGGAGGTGTTTTGATGAATGACATTGTAAATTATTTGCCTCCCTTTGGTATTTTCGGGCGTATGGCCAATGGCATTATTATAAAGAAAAAGTTGAATGAAATTTTTGAATATCGCAAACTAAAAACAGAAGAAATGTTTGGGAAATACTAATTTCATCTTAATAAAATAACAATAAAAGCAGGTTTGAAGCAATAAATATATGTTTCGGACCTGCTTTTATTTATTTTTAGAATTATAATATTATTATAAAAAAAGCTTTTTAATAATAATATTATAAAAGCACAAAACAAGCTGCTACTTTTAAAGAATAATATCCTTTTTTATTATTAGAAAGTATATTTAATTCCAAAATTAAAGCCAATGCTCCCAAATGTATACAAAGTTTTTAATGCATAATTAGTTTGTGTTGGTTGGCTGGCTGCATTCTGGTCGTAGGTATATTCATCCACATAATTTATTTCCTTCTGACTCGCCGATAATGTGGATAAATAATCCTTACCATTTACAGTTAAATAGGTAAGTTCTCCTTTTGAAGGTGCATAAGACAAACTTATCAGCTCCAACTCTCCATATATGCCAAAGTGTTCATCAAAATTTATTTCAGTTCCGATAGCAGAATTAAAACCAAAAGCGTAATTTACATCACTTATCGATTTATAAAATACATTTTGATTGTTTGATGATTCAGAATAATCATCATAAATATTCCCTTTATATAAAAGGGTGCCAAAACGGATTTTAAATTTGGCAACATCATTACCAACAGTTAAAAATATCGAAGGATTAATTCTTAAAACAGATGCACTGATTGTATATGTGTAAACATCAATTGACGTTGGGCTATTAGTATATGAATGTTTATAACTCCACTCGTCGCTAGTGTGATGAGATAATCCTAGTTCGACTCCAATATTTTTATTAAAGGTATATCCAACTGCGCCACCCAAATTAAGACCACTACCAAACGAAAAATCAATTTGAGTGATGCCGTAATAAGTGTTTCCTAAGTAATTTTCGTTAGTAATACCTTCAACATTACTGGCACCTTGGTTAAAACTAAATCCTCCACCAAACTTAATATAAGCTTTTTGTGCTTTTGAAGAAAATGTTAGAACTAAAATAAAGATTAAAATTGAAATTGCTTTAAGATTGTATGTTTTCATATGGTTTAAGTTATTAATTTTTTTTACAAAAGTAGCATTTATTTTTACAATACAAAGGCTTTTATTTTAAATCCCTTCATTTCATTAAAATCATTACACATTTTTTACATTTTTTAGCCTATATTGCTATAGCCATATCGCCATATTTTCAAATTTTCGGCCTTGCGACGATCGTCACAGGTAACAATTTTCAAAAATATGGCCTTGCGACGATCGTCGCAGGTATCAATTTCCAAAAATATGGTCTTGCGACAATCGTCGCAGGTAACAATTTTCAAAAATATGGTCTTGCGACGATCGTCGCAGGTATCAATTTTCAAAAATACGGTCTTGCGACAATCGTCGCAAGTATCACTTTTCAAAAATATGATGATATAAATCTTCTTTAAATGGATTTATTTTTGTAAATAAGCGTTTATTTTATTCTTATCTTTTAATAAAAATAAAAAAAACATCATTAAAATAAAACTTATAATAATAAAAAAAACTAAACTCGTAATAAACGGGATTAGGTTATTGTAAAATATTTTAAAAAACATCATTCTACTCGAGATTCATCGATGTTATTATGTTTTTAATCTTTAATGCCAACTTCTCATTCACCTTTTCAAACTCATCTTTGGAATGCATCATTTCTTTTACACCAAAATAAAACTTGATTTTAGGTTCTGTACCTGATGGACGTACAGTAATTTTGCTGCCATCCTCGGTGTAAAACTGCAATACATTCGACTTAGGCAAATCTATCGTAGAAGTAGTATTATTTATAACATTTATTTCTTTGCACAACTCATAATCTTTAATCAACACCACCTTCGAACCATTAATTTCGACTGGTGCTTGCTTGCGATAGTCGTCCATCATCTGCTGAATCTCTTCCGCACCTGATTTACCCTTCTTAGTTATCGAAAGTAGGTCTTCTTTATAAAAACCATATTCAGTATATAAATCAATAAGGATATCATAGAAAGTTTTGTTGCTATCTGCTGCCCAACAAGCCATTTCGGCTATAATACAACAGGAAATTACAGCATCTTTGTCTCTAACAAAATCCCCAACAAGGTATCCGTAGCTCTCTTCGCCCCCTCCAATAAAGGTTTTCTTACCTTCTAGTTTTAATATGATATCCGCAATATATTTGAAACCCGTTAACACATCAAAACTCTCAACACCATTTTTTGTAGCAATGTCTTTTAGCAATTCGGAAGTCACAATAGTTTTAACAATATACTCATTGCCCGTCAACTTACCGTTTTCCTTCCATTTCTTCAACAGATAATAAATAAGAACTGACGCAGTTTGATTGCCATTAAACAAAACATATTCATTTTTATCGTTTTTAACAGCAATACCAACCCTATCCGCATCAGGATCGGTAGCCAGCACAAGATTTGCATTCACTTTTTTAGCTTTTTCAATCGCCATCTCTAATGCTGCTTTCTCTTCTGGATTTGGAGATTTAAGTGTGGGGAAATTGCCATCCGATATTGCTTGCTCTTCTACAATATGAATATTCTCGAAACCCAATTCCTTCAAAGCACGTGGCACAAGCGTAATTCCGGTGCCGTGTAAAGCAGTGTAAACGATGTTTAAATCTTTGTGTTTCTTTATTAATTCGGGCGAAAGCGACAATGACTTTAGCTTTTCGAGGTAAGGCGCATCCACTTCCTCTGCTATCATTTCTATTAAGAAACTATTGCCGGAAAACTTGACATCATTAATACTTTTTATCTTCTGAACTTCGTCGATAACGTTGGTGTCGTGTGGGCTAATGAGCTGGCCACCATCTTGCCAGTAAGCTTTATATCCATTATACTCCTTAGGATTGTGAGAAGCCGTGATGACAACCCCACTCTGACATCCTAAATAGCGAATGGCAAAGGAAAGCTCTGGCGTAGGACGTAAATCGCTAAACAAATACACCTTTATACCATTAGCAGCCATCACCTCAGCAGTAATCTGAGCAAAATATTTACTATTATTTCGAGAATCATACGCAACTGCCATCTTTAAATCCGACCTGTTGGGAAACATCTTCAATATATAGTTAGCCAAACCCTGCGTAGCCATCCCTACAGTATATTTATTCATTCTGTTGGTTCCCACACCCATTATACCGCGCAAACCACCGGTTCCGAATTCTAAATCACGGTAAAAAGACTCCGTAAGTTCGCCTGGGTCATTATCAATAAGGAATTGTATGCGCTGTTTGGTCGCATCATCATAGTTGCCGTTCAACCATACTTCAGCTTTTGCCAAAATAGTTTCGTCAATAGTAGCCATAATATTATTTAATTAAATTTTGGTAAGAATTTTTTACTAATTATGATTTTTAATGATGTTTAAACAAGTTTTCAAACTATCCCTCCAATAAGGAATCGTGATGTTAAATTCTTGTTTAATCTTAGATTTATTCAATATACTATACTGAGGACGTGTAGCAGGCAAAGGATAATCTTTTGTTTCGATAGCATTTATTACGCAATCGATATCTGATAAATCGATGATCTCTTTGGCAAAATCATACCAGCTAGTCACGCCTTCGTTAGAATAATGGTAAATGTCAATAGTGTTTTTTGTTTTAAGATTTGGCAAAATGTCAAGTATCGCTTTCGCTAAATCGTAAGCGTAGGTCGGTGTGCCAATTTGATCGAACACTACATTTAATTTTCCCCTCTCTTTACCATATTTTAACATGGTTTTAATAAAATTATTGCCAAAACTGGAATATAACCACGAAGTGCGAATAATAATAGCCCTGTCAGCGTGTTGCAAAACCTCTTTTTCACCATCAGCTTTCGATCTTCCATAAGATGAAACCGGATTTATAGGATCAGTTTCAACATAAGGCCTGTAGTTTTTGCCATCAAAAACATAATCTGTGGACACGTGCACTAAGAAAGCATTGTGCTTTTTGGTAATTTGCGAAAGATATTTTACTGCATTTACATTTATAAATCGAGCCATCACTTCGTCTTGTTCTGCTTTGTCGACTGCAGTATACGCAGCGCAGTTTATAACAAAATCTATCTTGTGTTCACCAAAAAATTTGTCCAAAGATTGATAGTCGGTGATGTTTAATTCGTCAACATCGGTAAAGATAAAATTATAATCAGGATAATATTTTGAAAGTACCTTAATTTCGCTACCAAGTTGTCCGTTACTTCCGGTAATTAATAAATTTGGCATAATATATATAGTATTAAACAATAGTTTTAAAGAAAGCGATAGTCTTTGTTAAGCCTTCTTCCAATTCAATTTTAGGTTCCCAATTTAGTTTTTCTTTAGCTAAAGAAATATTAGGCTGACGTTGCATTGGATCATCCGAAGGTAAAGGTTCGAATACGATTTTAGAATTAGATCCTGTAAGTTTTATAACCTTTTCGGCAAGTTCCAACATCGTAAATTCATTAGGATTTCCAATATTTACAGGTCCGATAAAGTCATCACCTGTAGCCATCATTTTTATCATACCATTTATTAAATCATCCACGTACTGGAAGCTTCTTGACTGCATTCCGTCACCATATATAGTTATATTTTTATTTTGCAATGCCTGAACAATAAAGTTAGAAACCACTCTGCCATCATTAGGATGCATGCGCGGACCGTAGGTATTGAAAATTCGTATAATTTTAACCTTTACATCATTTTGTTGATGATAATTTACAAATAAAGTCTCGGCTACACGTTTTCCTTCGTCATAACAAGCACGTATTCCGATAGGATTTACATGTCCCCAATACGATTCAACCTGTGGATGCACATTTGGATCACCATAAACTTCGCTTGTGGATGCCTGAAGTATCTTTGCTTTTATTCTTTTTGCCAAACCAAGCATATTTATCGCACCCATCACTGATGTTTTCACAGTTTTTATGGCGTTATACTGATAATGTATTGGCGATGCCGGGCAAGCAAGATTATAAATCTCATCTACTTCTATGAAGAAAGGCATCGTAACATCATGTCGGATTAATTCGAAATAAGGATTGTCTAAAAGATGAACTACATTCTTCTTTTGACCTGTGAAATAGTTGTCCAAACAAACTACTTCGTGTCCTTCGTTTAATAATCTTTCGCATAAATGCGAACCTAAGAACCCTGCACCTCCTGTAACTAATATTTTTTTTCCCATAAACAACATTTATTAAAAAAGTTTGAAGCTTCTTTTAATAAAGAAGCTTCAAACTTTAACATTTAAAATATATACTTTTTATTTGGTATTAATACCTATGCAATAATAAGCAAATCCATGTTTTTGAACCTCTACTCTATCGAAAACGTTCCTTCCATCTAAAATAACTGCTTGTTTCATCACTCGTTTTACGATATCCCAGTTAGGGAAGCGGAATTCAGTCCATTCTGTTACCAACATCAAAACATCTGCATCAATTAATGCATCGTAAGGATCGCTTGCGTACTCTATTTTATTTCCAAGTTTGCGTTCAGCTTCGTGCATTGATACAGGATCGTATGCTCTAACTGTGCAACCTTCGGCAAGTAATTTATCAATCAATACCAAAGATGGTGCTTCGCGCATATCATCAGTTTGAGGCTTGAAAGAAAGTCCCCACATAGCAACTTTTTTACCTTTAAGGTCGCCTTTAAAATGAGAAACGAACTTATTAAATAAAACTGACTTCTGATCATCATTTACTTCCTCAACTGCTTTTAAAACTCTCATTGGATACCCATTTTGATCGGCAGTTTTGATAAGTGCTTTCACGTCTTTTGGGAAACATGAGCCACCATAACCAATTCCAGGGTATATAAATTTGTTTCCGATGCGCGAATCACTTCCAATTCCTTTACGAACCATATTAACATCTGCTCCCATAATTTCGCATAGGTTAGCGATATCATTCATAAAACTAATTTTAGTTGCTAACATTGAGTTTGCAGCATATTTAGTCATTTCTGCAGAAGGAACATCCATAAAAATAACTGGATGACCGTTTAATGTAAAAGGTTTGTACAACCTTTTCATGATATCTTCTGCCTTTTCTGATTCAACACCTACAACAATTCTATCAGGTTTCAAGAAATCGTTTATAGCATCTCCTTCTTTTAAGAACTCTGGGTTAGAAGCAACATCAAATTCAATCTTTGCACCTCTCTTATCCAATTCGCCTTGAATTGCATCTCTAACTCTTTTTGCAGTACCTACAGGCACCGTGCTTTTTGTAACTATTAAAACATGATTATTGATATTTTTCCCAACAGTGCGGGCAACATCAAGCACATATTGCAAATCAGCGCTACCATCTTCGTCAGGTGGGGTTCCAACTGCACTAAAAACTACTTCGGTATCGCTTAAACACTGCGATAAATCTGTAGAAAATTTAAGTCTTCCCTTTTTTACATTTCTTTCAATCATCTCATCAAGTCCGGGTTCGTAAATTGGTGAAATACCTTTCTCAAGATTTTCAATTTTCTTGATATCAATATCCACACAAGTCACGTCAATCCCAACTTCTGCAAAACATGTACCTGTTACTAAGCCTACATAGCCTGTTCCAACGATTGTAATTTTCATAGCGTAAGTTTTTTTATTATTGATTTATTTTTTTATAATATTTAAGTGGTAAAATTAAATAAATATTCTGATTAATGCTGTATTTATTTAATATTTTTCAACATTTTTATTGTTGATAAGCTTTTTTCAAAACTAAATATAATTTTAGACTTGATAATAAGCAAATTGAAGCTATAAATAAATATTTAAATTTTCAAATTCACTAAAAAAATAAAAGCCCACATCTTTTTAAATGCAGGCTTTAATATCATTATTCTTTTTAAAAACTTAAAGTACTCCAACTTTAGCTCCCTTTAGGCACTCTTATTTTTCGTAATTCGTAATTCGTAATTCGTAATTATGCCTTCCAAAAACGTAATTCGTAATTCGTAATTCGTAATTGATTTTCTTATTTAATCTCAATCTTAAGTTTAACAGCTACAGTATTCCCCATAGTATCCACAACTAAATATGAGTTATTAACTGCGCCTATGAATTTTATGTTTTTTCTGTAATACTTTCCTGGAGGCAATGCCAAAAGTGCAGGTCCTTTGACACCTACAGCATATGTACTTCCCAGTTTTACGCCTTCTACGCCAATATTTTTAATATCTGGTTTGCAACTTGGAGTAAGCATTACTCCTGGAACTACAGTTATTGTATTAGGAGCAAATTCGTGAATAAGGGCTGCTTTCTTAGCCAAAGCTCCCTCGGTTGGTTGATAATTTTTAATATCTGTAACATTATAATACTGATTACACACATAAGGTGTAGCTTTATAAAATTGCATTAATCCCCCTGCATTTCCTTGTTCTTCGATACAAAATATTTTTTGTGAAGCACGAGCAGTTTTCAAATTATCTTCAACTACTGCATCCAAAATAACTTTATTTTGCATTTTAGTATTTAAAGTACCTTTCACGGTAGTAAGATTTGTTTTTATTAATACCAAATCAGCATGGTCTTCGAGCACTAATAAAAACCTATTTATGTTAGCTATTTTTTTAGATATGCCACCCTTAAACATATCAGTAACATTTTCCCAAAACAATGCTAAATAAGTAGGAGTTCCCGGAGGGTAAGGTACGGCAATAGTACGCTGATAACCATGAAAGATATCATTTAATCCATCTTCAAATGCATCGAAATCGGCATTCATTAATTTTAAATCTCCGAAATTTTTATCATACAAAGTTTTGTCAACAATAAATGTATCAAACTTCGGCTTTGTATCCGTATACATTTTCAAAATTACAGGGTCATCACCTTTATGGGCAAATAACTCATTTAAATGAAAACCGCCATCGTTTTCAGTTTTGTCCAAAGGATCCGCTGGATCTTTGTCAAAAATTTCGTTAAAAACAGTAAGTCCTTCCATTTTTTAATGTTTAAAATTTATAAAAACTGTGAATAAAATTTGTGTGCGGTTAAGCTCATAAGGAATAACTCGGCAAAATTAAATATAATATTTAACAAAATACTATTTATTTTTTTAGAAAAAGTAATTCAGTCTCACTTTTTTAGGACATAATGGTTATCCTAAACACTATGACCTCTAAAAGAAATATTATTTACATTGAATAATAAATTTTATTATTCAGCTTTTGATTCTAAATACCCTTTTTATTATTAATAAAAGCCAATTTTACTTCTAAAATAATATTTACAAAGATTTATTTTAGATGCTTATTATTGTTTTAAAAAAATAATATTTTAAAAGCAATTAAGGGGATTATCAACCTTCACATATTTTATTTCAAGATGGCTCACTTGAGACTCAACCTAACGAATTTTTTTTTTCAAATGCTTCACTTGAGGCTCAACCTAACGA
>CAYRBL010000022.1:0-4288 GCA_964422385.1 uncultured Bacteroides sp. | reverse complement strand
CTCAACCTAACGAATTTTTTTTTTCAAATGCTTCACTTGAGGCTCAACCTAACGATATTTTTTTTTCAGATGGTTCACTTGAGGCTCAACCTAGCCATATTTTTTTTTCAGATGCTTCACTTGAGGCTCAACCTAGCCATCTGGGAATATATTTTTGATTAATAGTGTATTTATCATCACATTATAAAAATAAAAAAAGCCGATAGTAAATGAATACTATCGGCTTTTTTGTTATGAATTATACAAATCCTATTTCAAAGTTATAGGATTTAAAGAAATTCCTCCAAATAAAATGTTATCGAATACATAAGAAAGATCGAAAATGTTAACAACACTATCTCCGTTTATATCTTGAACTAAATATCCTGTTGGTGCAAATGGATCGGTAATCATATCAAAAACACTCGATAGGTCAAAGATATTAACTACGCCATCCTGATCAACATCACCTGTAATTATAGCATATTTTCCTGCAGCTACCATTTTAAGATTGTCAGAATACGCCTTTGTAGCAGCATTTGTAAAATCATAATGTGTAGTATCGCTTGTAAAACTAATAGGATTTGCACTCCATGTTTCAATAGAATTGCGATGTTTTACAACTAAATAATAAGAAGAAGTATAAATAGACGGAATTAAGATAGTAGCTATTTCACCGCTAGTACTTACATTAGCAACAAAGGATTCGAGAGTTGCATAAGGAGCAGTTGTAGCAGCCAATTGCACAGTTACAACATCAGCAGTAGTTCCTGCAAAGTGATCTCCGTTATCGTCTTGAACTTTATTCATCATCGAAGTATTATAATCAAACAAACTTTCTAAATAAACTTTAACAGCTAGATATTTTGAGCATAAAGAAACATTAAGAGAAGAAGACTGACCTAAATAACAAGAACTAGAACCTAACACTTCAATAATACCTGAAGCAAAACTATTATTCACATTTACACTAATAGTATTTGTAGTGCTATAACCAGTCATTCCAGCAGGCAAAGTCCATACATAAGTTTCGGCACCAACAATTGGAGGAACTGTATACACAACATTAGTCTGACCTTTGCAAACTGTAATATTACCGCTAATTGCACCAGCACTTTCAGGCACATTACATAAAGTAGTAAAAGAAGTATCGGCACCATAAGTAGTACCTATAGCATTTGTAGCATAAGCTTTGTAATGATAAGTAGTGTTTGGAATAAGATTATTTAAAGTTATAGAATAAATACCAGTAGCGCCATTTTCGGGAGTATAAGCTATGGTTTGATTATTGTTAAAAATAATTCCTCTTTCGATAATAGCAGAGCCACCTGTAGCAATTAAATTACTATACATTTTAGCTGAAGTTGAAGTTACATTAACTGCAGAAACAGTTGTTACTCTTGGAGCCGTAAGTACGTCGGCAACATAACGAGGAGATAATTGATAACCTCCAAAGTAAGGAGATGTAGCTATAAATTGGTTGCCTATACCGATAACTGTAAACATTGAAGATGGGGCTGACATAGTATATAAGTTACTTGTGCCATATACTCTTAATAATATCGTTTGTCCTAATCTGGTTACAGTAACATTTGCATTGGCCGATGTAGTTGGCCATCCGGAAACGTAAACCAAACTATCCATTTTCACTAATCTTGACTCGGTTGTTTCATCCAAATTTGTAACATATAAAGGAGTATTCGTAGGATTGCCGGAAGAAATTTTAACCAATGAATCAATAACAATTTCTATCAAACCATTATAATTAGCTATCTTTCCCATTACATTTAATAAGTCGCCTTCGGTTACGGTGTAGCCTAAATTAGTAGCACTTCTAAAAACATTTATACCTGAATTGGCATCACACATAAAGAATGATAAACCTGTAGTTCCTAAGTTTACACCGTGAACCACACCCTGCACTCTACAATTTACATTTAAAGAATCAGGAGCGCCAGTAGTAGCATTTACAGTTCTGATTTGCGAAATAGTATAAGTAGGGATAACAGCTATAGTTGTAAAAGGAAGATCAGCGCCATAAGTTGTACCAATAGCATTTGTTGCAAACGCACGTACGTGATATATTGTAGAATGATTTAAATTAGTTAAGTTACCTGAGAAACTTCCTGTAGTTCCAGAAACTGTAGCTACGTTATCACTTAATGATGGGTCAACTGAAGTTCCCCAACATATCCCTCTTGCTAATATAACAGAGCCTCCATCATTGGTAACAGTTGCATTAGCAGTAGCTGTAAAGGTTGAAATATTAGAAATGTTATCGGTAGTAACTACGGGAGCAACGGCAGAAGCAGCAGTTATAAAAGTAAGATCACTTCCGTAAGATGTACCTATAGAATTGGTGGCATAAGCTCTATAATGATAAGTTGTAACTCCGGTAAGGCTTGATAAATTAGCAGAGAAGGCACCAGTAGTTCCGGCGGCAGTAACTTTTGTTCCGGTAATGTCAGGATTAATAGTAGTGCCATAGCAAATACCTCTTTCGGTAACAGCTGCACCTCCGTCGGAGGTAACATTACCATTACAAGTGGCAGTTGTAGAAGTAATGCTTCCAGCAGTAGAAGTAGTAACGACAGGTGCAGTTATAACTGCATTGCCTATTGCATCACTCCAAGTGGTAGCAACTCTGATTTCGTCAACATTTACAGTTAAGTTAGAACCTGCAGTTCCCTGACGTAGCGCAACACCTTGAGTTGCCAAATCTAAATCTGTAGAAGTAACATCAGAAGCAGTAATTGTAGCAGAACCTTCAGATGCAGTTGCAGGATTTACGAAAAGAGAAACAGGATCATTTGTTGCACCAGCAACAATACTATATTTTAAAACGATTAGATTTGTAACGCCGAAATCATAAAGGGTAGTACCATAAACGATATTTGCAGCAGTTGACCCTTTAAGGATACCTATCGTATATTTATTTAAAGTTGCATCTTTTTTAATATAAATACGAGCAAAGAAAGTTGTGGTAGAAGCACCTTTTAGATGCAGGAAGTAGTCGGCAGTTGCAGTAGCAGTAGCTACATTGATAAGGCAAGCCATATATAAATTGGTACCTGCAGGCTGTGCTGTAAAGTTGCGAAAAATATCCTGTCCGCTGTTATTAACGAAAGCTTTGTTACCTAATGAGGTTGCATAACCGGTATAAGTTAAGGAACCTGCAGTACATTTTATTGTATTAATACCTGCACTGTGCACCGACCAGCCATTACCAGTTAAGGAGTCGCCAGAAGCATAGTTAAACTGCTCGTTTAATAATAACTGAGCGTTAACTTTTGTGCTAAATAACACCACTAATAAAAGTAGTATTGAAAATAAAACTCTTTTTTTCATTTTTGTAAATGTTTATTTAATTATAGTATTTTTAATATATAAGTATTCTTAAAATTTAAGTTGGTAAAAATAGTAAAAAAATCAATTCAAACGATTAAATTAATATTAATTATTTTATTTTTTGTTTTTGTATTAAAATTTTCAGTACTTTTGCTTCGTATTTTTACGAAATACAAAATAACTAATTACAAACATCATGACAAAGGAAATAATAACATATAATGAAGATTTGATACGTATGGCACGTATCGCAAAAGCATTAAGTCATCCGGCCAGATTACAAATATTAAGCATACTTTCGAAGCAAAATTGTTGCTATAGCGGCAATATTGCAGGAGAATTTCCTATTGCTTTGTCAACATTATCGCAACATTTGAAAGAATTAAAAGATGCAGGTCTGATTCATGGCGAAATTATGCATCCTAATATAAGATATTGTATAGAACCTACAAATTGGAAGTATGCAAAAGATTTAATTGATACTTTTTTTAATAAATATAGTACCACTTCAGAAGAATGCTGTAAATAATACTATTTAATTTGGGAACATACTAAAGCTATGAATGCAATATTTCAAAATAAAGGTTTACTAATAAATGGAGTTATTCATCTTACGCCAAAAGATGCTTATGATATTTTTATGAATGGTGCTGTAGCTGTTGATATTCGTGAGGAGTATGAATTAGATTATAAATCGCTGGACGTACCCGAAAGTGTTTTTATTGCGAATTCAAAATTTAAATCTTCTTATGAAATGCTTTCAAAAAATAAAGCTTTAATAATAGTCGATACCGTAGGCTTGCGAAGTAAGGATGCTGTAATTTTCCTTCAAGAAAAAGGATATACAAATGTGGCCAACTTAAATGGGGGAATTGTTGACTGGGATAAGGATAATTTGCCGATGAAAGTGGATAAATATGCAGAATTGAGCGGCTCATGTGCTTGCATGTTGAAGCCGATG
>CAYRBL010000021.1:16689-18083 GCA_964422385.1 uncultured Bacteroides sp. | reverse complement strand
CCGCCATTGTGCACCTTTTCTATCAGGCTTTTTACATTAATATCGCCGGGACCTATGCCATCAATCGGCGAAATAATCCCATTCAGCACATGATACACCCCATTAAATTGCGAAGTGTTTTCGATGGCCATCACGTCGCGGATGTCCTCCACCACACATATAATCGAACGGTTTCTTCTTTGATTTTTGCAAATCTCGCAGGTGTCATCGTCCGAAATATTATGGCAAATCTCGCAATACCTCACCTCTCTACGCATCTTTATGATGGTATTTCCGAAGTCTTCAACGATATTTTTATCTTGTTTCAAAAGAAAAAGAGCCAATCTTAATGCCGTCTTCTTCCCAACGCCCGGCAATCTTGACAATTCGTTCACTGCATTCTCTACTAATTTTGAAGGTAGACTTTCCACGCTTATTATTTGTTTTTATTTGTGTGTAAAATTACTCTTTTTAACCAAATGTACCAATCATTTTTGTACTTTTGCCTTTTCTTTTTTAATAATATTAATAAATAACATCAATTTGACACCACAATTAATACTAATATGCTTCTTGGGATACACCCTAATGCTGTTCTTAATCACATGGATTACGTCGAGGAAAGCTAACAACGAATCTTTCTTCCGTGGCAACCGCTCGTCTCCATGGTTTGTGATAGCTTATGGCATGATTGGCGCTTCGATGTCGGGTGTCACCTTTTTGTCGGTGCCGGGTTGGGTACGGGACACACAATTCACATATCTGATGGTGGTGTTGGGTTATCTGGCAGGTTATTTCGTCATCGCTTTGGTGCTAATGCCTCTCTACTACAGGCTCAACCTAACCAGTATTTACTCTTATCTCGACCAGCGTTTCGGTTTCTGGTCCTACAAAACAGGCGCGTTCTTCTTCATCATGTCAAGAGTAATCGGAGCTTCCTTCCGAATGTTTTTAGTGGTAAATGTGTTGCAGGTCTTCATCTTCGACGCCTGGAACATCCCCTTTGGCTTCACCGTAAGTATGTTTATCTTATTAATAATAGTGTATACTTTTAAGGGTGGCATCAAAACCATCATCTGGACCGACACATTGCAGACTACCTTTATGTTAGGGGCTTTAGTTTTAACAATTATTTTTATTTTAAGAGAACTCAACACTGGTTTTGGCGACATGCTAAGCCAGGTAATCCACTCGGTGAACTCTAAAATAGTAGTTACCGATTGGCACGATCCCCGAAATTACATCAAACAATTCTTTAGTGGGATGTTTATAACGATAACCATGACAGGCCTCGACCAGGAGATGATGCAAAAGAATCTTAGTTGCAAAAACATTAAGGAAGCACAGAAAAATATGTTCAGTTTTAGTTTCGTTTTGGTGTTTGTTAATCTTTTGTTTTTGTTTTTGGGAGCTAT
>CAYRBL010000021.1:0-16589 GCA_964422385.1 uncultured Bacteroides sp. | reverse complement strand
AATCTCTTTAAGATTGCAGGTTACACCTATGGTCCGTTGCTGGGCTTATATTCCTTCGGACTTTTTACCAAATTAAAAACACACGATAAATGGGTGCCCTTAATAGCGGTATTATCACCAATAATCTGTTACGTATTAAGCACACATTCCAAGGCTTGGTTCAATGGCTACGAGTTTGGTTTCGAACTCATCATATTAAATGGCTTGCTCACCTTTTTGGGATTGTTACTTATTAAGAAGAAGAGTGCCTAAAGTACTTAAGTCACTCTTCCCATCTTTTATCTACCCTTCATAAACTAAATTTCCTTATCTTTGCAAAAAAAATAAATTGATATATCCTGCAAACATAGAGAATAAGTTGGGTTTCGATACCATTAGGGCGTTACTGCTCAAAGAATGTATTAGCCCCTTGGGTAGAAACCTGATTGAGAAGATTAGTTTTAAGAAAAACTTTTCGGAAATAGATAAATTATTGAACCAAACAGAAGAATTCAGACAAATACTTTTGTTTGATAACAACATCCCTTCTCAAAACTATTTCGATTTAACAGAAGAAATTGATAGAATACGCCTAATTGGCACTTTTATTAGTCAACAACCTTTGTTCGAACTCCGTTTATCTATAGAAACTATTAATGATTGTCTTGTTTTTTTTAATAAAGATAAAGAAGAAATAAAATATCCCGAACTCCAAAAGCTTACTATTAATATAAGTATCGAAAAGAATTTAATTAAAAATATTAATAGGATAATCGACGACAAAGGAGAGATAAACGACGATGCATCTACCGAATTAAAGTCGATTCGTAAAGCTTTAAAACAAAAATCAGCAGCAGCAGACAAGAAACTTAATCATACCTTGAACCAAGCGAAGAAAGAAGGCTGGACTACCGAAGATGTAGACGTTACGGTGCGCAACGGTAGGGCTGTAATTCCAATTATAGCAACCAATAAAAGAAAAATTAGAGGATTTGTACACGATGTTTCGGCTACAGGCCAGACTTTTTATATAGAACCCGAAGAAGTTTTCGAATTAAATAATGAGATAAGAGAACTGGAGAACGACGAACGAATGGAGATAATTAAAATTCTAAAAGAGTTTACTGATTATCTGCGTCCATTTAGTTTTGATTTAAAGAATGCTTTTTATTTTCTTGCTTTAATGGATTTCATCCGAGCCAAAGCTAAGTTCGCCATTTCAATTGAAGGTATCAAACCTTTGCTCAACAAAAGAGCTGTTGTAGAATGGTTCTACGCCAAACATCCTCTGCTTTATTTATCGCACAAAGCACAGAAGAAAGCGGTAGAACCTTTAACTATTAATTTAAATACTAAAAACAGAATCCTCATCATATCGGGTCCCAATGCAGGTGGTAAGTCAGTTTGCCTTAAAACGGTAGGGCTTTTGCAATATATGTTGCAATGTGGCTTATTAGTTCCAATGAAAGAGACTTCAGAAACGGGTATTTTTAATAATTTATTTATAGATATCGGCGATGAGCAGTCGATAGAGAACGATTTAAGCACCTACAGCTCTCATTTATTAAATATGAAGACGCTTGTAGATAATGTTTCGAACGATACTTTGTTTTTAATAGATGAATTTGGTGCAGGCACCGAACCTCAACTCGGAGGAGCCATTGCCGAAGCCATCCTTGAGCATATAAATACCAAGAAAGCCTTTGGAGTAATCACTACGCATTACTCTAATCTAAAACTTATGGCCGATAAAAATGAGGGCATTGTAAATGGTGCGATGCTTTACGACACTAAGTTGATGCGTCCGCTTTATAAACTTTCGATTGGCAAACCTGGAAGTTCTTTTGCGTTCGAAATTGCTAATAATATAGGATTGCAAAAAGAGATTATTGAAAATGCTTCGAAGAAATCGGGAAAATCGCATCTTAATTTCGAGAACCAATTGCAGCAATTAGAAGTTGAGAAAATAAATATTGCTAAAAAAGAAGCCGAACTCAAAATGGCCGACGACTTTTTGTTAGAAATAACAGAGAAATATCAAAAGCTTTACGATGAACTCGACACCAATAAAAAGCAAATCATAAAACAAGCCAAAGAAGATGCAAAAGAATTGCTTCATCAATCAAATAGGCTTATCGAAAATGCTATACGTACTATAAAAGAGAGCAATGCCGACAAGGATGTTACCAAAGAAGCAAGGGAATCTTTAAATAAATTTGCAGACAAACTGCATCCTGAAGCTAAAAAAGAAAAGAAAGCTTTGCAGGATGCCAAAAATAAAAAGAGAGAAGAATATATCGACAACACTCCTATTTTAATTGGTGATTATGTTCGGATTGCAGGGCAGCATACTATTGGAGAGGTGGAGGATATTAAGAATAATAAAGCCTTTGTGCTGGCTAATTCAGTTAGGATAACTTTACCTTTGGCGCAATTGGTAAAAGTTTCGCGCAAAGAAGCTATGGAACGACCAAAGCCTAAGAAACAGAATACTTATGGCAATGTTTTAAGTGATATCAATCAAAAAGCCACTTCTTTTAATCCATCAATAGATCTTAGAGGTAAACGTGCAGATGAATCTTTAGGTTTAGTAAAAACGCTTGTAGATGATGCTGTTTTATTAAGTGTTTATGAACTTAAAATTCTTCATGGAAAAGGCAATGGAATCCTGCGAAAGATTATAAGAGAGTACCTACGCAGCGTTGACGAGGTAAAAAGTTTCAGAGATGAACATGTCGAAAGAGGTGGAGATGGAATTACATTAGTGTTTCTTAAATAAATTTTACTATCTTTGCCAAAAAAATAAACGATATTTAAGTTTATTCTATTCTGGAAACATTATTATAAATAAAATTTAAGTAAAGTGGTAAATAAAAAGGTTAAAGTTGGACTTATTCAGATGTCTTGTGTCAAAGATAAGGGCACTAACATCGAAAAGATTACAGAAAAAATAAAGGAAGCAGCTAAAGATGGTGCGCAGATAATCTGTTTGCAAGAGCTGTTTGCATCCTTATACTTTTGTGATGTTGAAGACTACGAAAATTTCAAACTTGCCGAAGCTATTCCAGGCGAAACGACAGCCTTTTTTGGTAAATTAGCCAAAGAATTAAACGTAGTTATCATTGCTTCTTTATTCGAGAAACGTGCCGAGGGGCTCTACCACAATACAGTTGCAGTTATAGATGCAGATGGAACATATCTGGGCAAGTACCGCAAGAATCACATTCCAGATGATCCAGCATATTACGAAAAATTTTATTTTACACCGGGCGATTTAGGTTATAAAGTTTTTAAAACTAAATATGCCACCATAGGTACCCTTATTTGTTGGGATCAATGGTATCCTGAAGCAGCCAGAATTACAGCTTTGATGGGTGCCGAAATACTTTTTTACCCCACTGCAATCGGTTGGGCCAAAAGTCAGCCCGAAGAGGTAAACATAGAACAATATTCGGCTTGGCAAACCATACAAAGGAGCCATGCAATAGCCAATGGAGTGCATGTTGTTAGTGTTAACCGCACCGGAGTTGAGGGCGATATGGTATTTTGGGGTGGTTCATTTGTTAGCAATCCTTTTGGGACTATTTTATACCAAGGTTCACATGAAAAAGAGGAGATTCACGTACAAGAAATTGATCTTTCGAAGACTAATGAATACCGCATTCACTGGCCTTTCCTCAGGGATAGACGCATTGACACATACAACCCAATACTAAAAAGATTTATCGACGAATAATATAATTTACCTATGGCACTTGACTTATCTAAAACCCCGCGCGAACAAGGTTACCGTTTTCCAGCTGAATGGGAGAAGCATAAAGCTACGTGGCTAAGTTATCCTCATAACGAAAACTCGTGGCCTGGCAGGATGAATACTATTTATCCTTCTTATCATAAGTTTATTCACGAACTTTCGAAAAGTGAATATGTGAACATCAATGTACTTAACGAAGATATGATGTTTTCCTTACGTCGATTGTTTGAGGTAAGTAATATGGATCTTATTAAAATCAATTTCTTCATTCACCCTACTAATGATGCGTGGTGCCGAGACCATGGTCCTGCCTTTTTGGTGAACACTAAAAAACGAGTTAAGAAGATTGTTGTCAACTGGGAATACAATGCGTGGGGCAATAAATATCCTTGTAATCTCGATAATAAAATACCTGAATTAATAGCCCGCAAATTTAACTATCAAATGATCAATCCAGGCATAGTTATGGAGGGCGGCTCCGTCGATTTTAACGGAGATGGCACCCTAATTACTTCGGAGGCTTGCTTACTGAACGAAAATAGAAACCCTCTTCTTAAGAGAAGACAGATTGAAAAATATCTGTGCGATTATTATGGTGTTGAGCAGATTATATGGTTAAAAGATGGCATTGATGGCGATGATACCGATGGTCATGTGGATGATATTACCCGTTTTGTAAATAAAGATACTGTAGTAACTTGTGTTGAGACCAACAAAAAGGATTTTAATTATAAACCTTTGCAGAAAAATCTTAAGATTTTACAAAAAACACGCCTCTTAAACGACAAACAACTTAACATAGTTGAACTGCCTATGCCCGATCCTATATATATTGAAGACCAACGGGTACCTGCATCCTATGCTAACTTTTATATTGCTAACGAAAGGGTGATAATCCCTACCTATGATTGTAAAAACGATCAGAAAGCTATGGATATTCTTGCCGAATGTTTCCCCGATAGAGAGATGGTAGGCATCGATTCCACTGATTTGATTTGGGGTTTGGGTAGTTTTCATTGCTTGAGCCAGCAAGAGCCTTGGGTGTAAACTTTACATACTATTTTTTGTTTATAATCCCATACTTTATATAATGGTATGAATTTTGGTATCATTAATTTTTTAAAAATATTAATTCAAAAATAAAAAATAACGTCAATGAAGAAACTAATTATCATCCCTCTGGTATTAATTTTAAGTTTAACTATATTCACAGTTAAGATTTACAGCCAGAAAGAAGCGGCAAAAACTGCAACATCTAAAGTTATAAATGTAACGGATGCCGATTTTGAAAAGACAATCAAAAAAGGTATTACTATGATAGATTTCTGGGCAGTATGGTGTGGTCCATGTCGTCGTCAAGGGCCTATTGTAGAAGAGATGGCCAATGAAAACACCAACAAAAAGATTAAAATTTGTAAGATGGATGTTGACCACAACAAAGAAACTTCCAACACTTTTAACATACACAGCATTCCTACCATAATTATTTTTAAAGATGGTAAAGAAATAAAACGTTTGGTTGGTTTACAGGATAAAGCTACTTTATTAAACGAACTTAATGCTATAAAATAAGTGGAAGAAAACAACCAAAGTACTAATAAAATAGTAGACTATCTTAAGCGCAACGTTACAAAAGCCAACCTTATAGGAATGATTATTGGTACTGTTCTTGGCTTTATGTATTATCGCAATGTAGGCTGCAAAAGTGGTAGTTGCGGACTTATTTCTAATCCTTTTTTGATGACAATATGGGGCACTGCTGTAGGATATATTGCAGGAGATTTCTTTAATAAAAAGAAAAAAGACAAAGTAGAGGAAGAGAATTAAAAATTACGAATTACGAATTACGAATCAAAAATAATTAATCTGGTTTTGAATGTCTTCATAGCTAGTTAAACAAAAAGAGCCGTTATCAAACAAATGATAACGGCTCTTTTTGTAGTTAAGCTTCTGCAACTTTTAGTGTTAATATTCGTTTTATGACAATGATTTTACAGTTATTCATTTTAAAATAAAACAAAACACTTATGCAACAACTAAAAATAGTCTACCTTTTTATACTATTCGGTATATCTTTTCCTTTGTTTTCACAAAATAATACTCCATTAAAAGAAGCTACTCATACTTTATCAGCAAACGATTCTGTTTTGCTAAAGCGATATCTTAAAGGCTATCAGAATAACTATTTATATTCTAACGATTATCAACTTTATTTGGATAGCGTTCTTACAATTGTGCCATGGAGGGCTTTCTACTGGCAGCAAAAAGGGATGCCTTTGTGCAAACAAAAGAAATATGAGATAGGAATGCCTTATTTGGATAGTGCTGTAAAGTACGACAATAACAAACATTATCTGGAGTATCGTGCTTTTATGAAATGTATTTTTCAGAAGAGTTATCGAGCGGCTATCATCGATTTTGAAGCTGCTAAAAAACAGAATGGCTTTGCTATTGTTATGGATCATTCCTATGATTTTTATATGGGCTTAAGCTATTTGCAGCTTAATAATTTTGACATGGCCGATTCGCTTATCAAAAGTTCTATTGATTGGAGTACTAAAAACGGAGTGCCTTTGCATTATCTAGAATACTTGTATTGGGGCATCGTTAAGATGGAGAAAAAGCAGGATACACTTGCAATAAATATGTTCGACATGGCTCTAAAACTAAGTGCTAATCTGCCGGATGCCAAATACTATAAGGCATTATGCTTAGAAAATTTGGGTAAGATTAAAGAAGCAAAACAAAGTATGACCGAAGGCTTGGATGATATAAATAAAGGTTATTCGAACAACGAAGATAATGCCATTTACGAAGAATATCCGTATCAAAAACGGAAGTACAGCTTCGAGCAGCATATAAAGTACTATGATAAATTAATTAGCGTAACTAAATAAAGAATATTTCTTTTTATAAACCATAAAAAAACCTTCACCAAGCAAATGATGAAGGTTTTTTGTTTTCCTATTAGCCTAAAAAGCTAACTACCTTTTTTAAACTACTGTTAAGAAAATAGGATCACCATAAGGAGCATCTCCAGTTGAATAAACTGAACATAGTGCGAAACCATATTCTTTAAACTTGGTTAAACCTTTAATGGTACATCCAATTGTGCCTGCATTTTCATATAAATATTTCTCCCTCAAACCATCTTCATTAATAAAATATCTGATGGTATAAGTTCTTGCAGTATCATCAGCACCCCAATCAAGTACTGCTGAACCAGATATAGCTCCTTGAACAACTGAGAATATATGTTTACCTGGGTATGAACCTGGTGAAAAAACATTAAATCCAGATAAAAGGATTTTAACTCTATCACCACCACACATCATACCAACATAACTGGCCAACTTGCGAGTAGCTGTTAACAAAACCTTATATGCTTCATCTCTCAGACGATTTTTTACTGGGTCGTTTCCTCGAAAAGCCGCTATCATTAATTTGATAACGGCTTTTTCATTTATTAAAACTTAAGGCACTAAATGTATTTAAGTAAGTTACCGAATTGGTATACCATTTAGTACAATATCCCAATAGCCTCATAAATCTAAAAAGAGCTTCTTTATTTTTGATGAAAGAATTGGGAATTTGGCTTCTTCAATCTCCATTTTGAACACTGAAATATGATTTGAATTGTTTTAGACCTCCAATAGGATTATAAAAATACTAATTGAGAGTTTAAAATTACCTTTAGATTTGATTTAAAGCCTTTAGATTTGATTTATTTTTTTACTATTATTAAAATACAAGAAAAAATGTAACATTTACGGTAATTGATTTGCTAAAAGGGTATTTAATTATAATAAAATATAATTGATTTAAATATTTACTCATTATATTGAATAATTGTTTCGTTTTTTTTCATTATTTATTCATTATAGACCATATTGTTTGGTTTTATAAAAATTTTATACATTCTAGAGCAACATTTATCTATTTTTTTTCATCATTTATTCATTATTGTGAATATTTGTTTAGTTTATGAACATATTGTTTGGTTTATGAGCATCATTTATTCATTATTTTTTTCATAAACCAAACAATTATAAATAATAACCAATAAATTACCGTATATAAGCAGTTTACAACAAACATAATAAAACAATATTTTTATAATTTGTATAAATATCGCTTTAGAGCCAATTTCTAAATCATTATATCTAAACATTATAACAAAAAATAAAATAATAATTCTTACAAACATTAAAATAAAAACAAATAACTTAAGAATATTCTTCCAGATGGAAGTCTGAATGTTTCTAAAAGAAGATTCTTATTCAAAAAAAGGATATAATATAGTTTAAAAACATTGGATACAATTTTAAAGTTCTTACAACCAAACGTAAAAACAAAAAAGGCTGCTCAGATACATTCTGAACAGCCTTTTTGTTATAAAGATAATTGTATTCTAATCTCGCTTAAAATGGCAAACCATCTTCTTCTTGAAATGGGACATTCTCAACTTCAGGTGGTATGTAAAGATTAGCTTCTTTTTCTTTTGTTTCTTTCTTTACCATCCATGCTCTAGCTTCTGTAAACCATCTGCCATTATATTCCTTGCTTTCGATATCAAACGAAACCTCTATAGTATCGCCTATTACAGCATTTAATTTATCTATTTTATCACCCCATAAAGTAAAGCAAACCTTTTTAGGATACTGTCCATTGGTTTCAACAATAATATCTTGTTTCTTCCAAACTCCATTCTTACCTTCTCCGGATACTAGTTGATTAATTAGTATCAATTTTCCTGTTAATTCCATTTTCTTATTGTATTATTCTATTTACTGATTAAAAACGTATCTAATTATATTCGCTCCCATCCTCAAAGCCTGCGTCCTTTTTGCTTCCGAATCCTTGTGTACATCTTGGTCTTCCCAACCATCCCCTAAATCACATTCGTAAGTATAATAACAAACTAATCTTCCTTTATAAATCAAACCAAAACCTTGTGGACGCTTTCCATCATGCTCGTGAATCTTTGGCAACCCATTTGGAAACTCATATTTCTGATGAAAGATTGGATGATTATTGGGTAATTCGATGAAATCAAGTTCTGGAAATACTCTTTTCATCTGTGGTCGGATAAACTTATCTATTCCATAGTTGTCGTCGATATGTAAAAACCCACCTCCAATTAAATACGTTCTTAGATTCTCTATCTCCCTATCCGAAAACACAACATTCCCATGACCAGTCATGTGTATGAAAGGATAATTAAATATTTCGGCACTTCCAACATCTACAGTAGCATATTCAGGATTGATATTTGTACCAATATTATCATTGCAAAACTTTATTAAATTGGTTAACGAAGTGGGATTGGCATACCAGTCGCCTCCTCCATTATATTTAAGCAACGCAATCTGAAATGAAGGAGTTTTAAAAGAGCTTAACAGTATAATTAGTGCTATAAAAAGAAATATCTTTTTCATTTACGTTTATTCATTTAAAAGATTTATTGTATTACATGCTACCAATGCAGCAGTTTCTGTCCTTAAACGGGCTTTACCCAAAGTTATTATTTTAAATCCATTTTCTATTGCAAGTTTCACTTCATTAGGACTAAAGTCTCCTTCAGGCCCAATCAATATCAAAGCATTTTTACCTTTAGTATAGCTATTTTTCAACGATATTCTATTGGTAATTTCGTCACTGCAATAGGCTATATATTTCTCTCCTTCAAAATTACTTGTTGCTTTTAGTAATTCTTTAAACTTTAATGCATCATTCAGTACCGGATGATATGCTTTTAAGGATTGTTTAACTGCTGAAGTAACTACTTTGTTCAATCTGTCGACTCTAATAAACATTCTTTCGGAATGATCGCACATCAAAAAAGTAAATTCATCTATCCCAATCTCGGTTGCCTTTTCTAAGAACCATTCAACTCTTGCAATATTCTTTGTAGGAGCCATTGCAATATGTAATTTATAGTCTCTTTTCTCAAACTCACGTATCGTTTCACGTATCTCAACCACACAATTCTTTGGGCTATCATTAACCAAAACAGCTCTGTATAAATTCCCTAAACCATCAGTCAAATGAATTTCACTACCTGCTTTTAGCCTTAATACTACAACACAATGAGCTGATTCCTCTTTGCCTAAGGTATAAATACTAGGAGTAATATCGGGTGTGTAAAACAGATGCATAATATGTTTACTATTTATATATATTTAAAAACGAGTCTTTGTCATATCATCTGGTATACAGAGAATATAATCAGCCTTATTTAATGATTCTTTCGAAAGTTCATTAATATTTTCCTGTTCTGTCGAAGAAATAGTAACTATTTTTAGAGAAGGATTCAATTGTTTTAAATACCAAACGATACCTTGGTAGTCGTCAGAGTGATATGATCCATTAAAATGAAGAAATAGTTTGCCTTTGCTCCAATTTTTAAGAATAAAATGTGCCATAGTTGCATCTTTTATTGCCTGTGCTTTTGGCAAATTAGGAGTTGCGTGACCACCTGCCATTGCTCCACCATCATCTTTAAGCATATCTTTATAACATTTAAGTTCTGCGTTATACAAAACTGGCAGTGGTGCTATTAGTTTATTTGCGTCTGCATCCAAGCTATCTAAAACTTCAAATCCACTTTTATTTACTAAAGAAGCGTATCTTCTGGGAACATTAGTAGCAATAAATGGCAGTTGATTTTTCAATGAAAAAGTAAGTAAAGGTTTATAATCTGTTTTGTAATTAGCCCATAATTTAGCTTCCGTTTCAAAACTACTTTCTTTAATTCTTTTCGAAAGATATTCATTTAGGATAAGCTGGTTGTCGGTTTCAAACATTTCTGCGCCAAGCACAAGATTATTCTTTTTTTCTTTAAATAAATCTTTTGCTACCTGAAGCTCCAACCAATGACAGATGGGATTTTCGTGCATTTCTCCAAACATTACAACATCAGCTTTCTGCAAATCATCCATCATCGAATCGTATGAAGATTTACTCCCTTTTGCATCATATATTATGTAAGCAGGTTTATCAAATTTCATTGCTACTGTTATAAGAAAAATTATTACTACTAAAAGTTTTGTTTTCATATTGTTTGTGTTTGATACTTATTTTAATGAATCAGCATTAAATACAAATGGAAGCAGGCTGTCGATGCCTGAAATCACTAATATTTTTCCACTGTGTCCTCTTAATATTATTTTAATTGGTTTTTGTTGCTTATGTTCATACTCAGCAACTACCTGCCTGCAAGTTCCGCAAGGTGATACAGGGAAATCTATTTCAAATTTATTTGTAAACGCAGTTATTGCTAATGTATTCATAGCTACACCTGGATATTGCGAGCTAGCAGTAAACATTGCAACCCTTTCGGCACAAATTCCCGATGGATATGCAGCATTTTCCTGATTATTTCCTGTAACTATTTCTCCATTTTCTAACAAAATAGCTGCTCCTACACAAAACTCGGAATAAGGTGCGTATGAAGTTTTTGTAGCTTCATTAGCTAGTTCCAACAAAGAGCGGTCATCTGCTGATAATTCCTCCAGTGATTGATACTCTTCATATCGTATATTAATTTCTTTAGTATTCATATTTATTTATACTGAAATATTTGTTCCAAAAGTACTAATAATTATCGAGACTAGACCTCTTTTATTAAGAAGTATTATGTTTTTAATATTAATTCTATTTAAAAAGTATGTTTCAGGTATATTTAATTTAATAATAGCATCACCTATATTAATCTAAAACAGAATATAAATTCATTTCTATTAAATAAAATAAATCATTTTATTGCTATAATACACTCTTCTGTATATAAATACAAGTCCAAGTCGCTTCAATACACTTTCAGGATGCATCAATACACTTTCAGGTTGGGGTAATACACTTTCAGGTTGGGGTAATACACATTCAGGTTGGGGTAATACAATTTCGGGTCACGATAATACAAGTCAAAGTCGCATAAATACACTTTCAGGATGCATCAATACACTTTCAGGTTGGGGTAATACACTTTCAAGTTGAGTTAATACACTTTCCTCAAGCTTCAATACACTTTCGGGTCGGGGTAATACATTTTCCTCAAGCTTCAATGCATTTTCCTTATATTCTAACATACTAAAAAAGGCTGCCAGTATAAACTGACAGCCCAACAAAAACAAATCAAAACACAAACAAATTTACTTAACTACAACCATCTTTTTTGTTGCTATACTCTTATCAGTCCTTAAAGTATAAAAGTAAGTTCCGGCAGCAAATGCACTCAGATTTACATCTATACTATGAGTTCCTATCGATTTTTTTCCTTCATTAAATGTCTTTATTTTATTACCTAAAAAATCATAAATATCTATATTTACATTCTCAACTTTATTTAATTCATAAGAAATCCTTGTTGAATTACTTGCAGGATTAGGCATATTCTGATATAGAATTGCATTAGAAATATTATTTTCTTTTATTCCACCTGGTGGAGGTACTGGGGAAGTATTTAATCTAATCATAGGTGGTGCAGTTCCTTTTGGGTAATAATACCATGTATTATCAGTATCATATATATACATACTGTAAGCAGGCTGTGGGATATTACTGTTACCAACTGCTAACCATACACTATCACTACCTCCAAATGCTTGTAAAGTAACAAAATAAACAGAGTCTTTAGCTAGTAATGTTTTTTGATTTGAATAATCATTAAAATACAATTCTATTGCTGGTGGATTACTGCCAATAGTTGTTGCTAGTTCATTAGCTTGAATAAAATGATAATCAGTTTCGCATACCACAGTTTTAGCATGCCCCCAACCTCTGTATAATATTGCTTTGATAGGTGCATTTATAGTTGTACCACTTCCAACAACAAAACTTATTGTTTTGGCATATATTGGATCATTTGTTGTAACCTCAACTAAATTAGCCATCTGATAAGCATTCACGCTTGCACCATTAACTCCATTCCATCTACGGTAACCATTATAATAATTATTATCTCTTGAATATAGACCATTGGTTTTGTTGTTTACATTAATAATTAAGGTGTCCTTGTAAGGAATCAAATTAATTGAATCACTCACAACACTTAAAGCATATTTATAAGTTCCTACTGCACCTAGAGTATCAATGTCAGCATAAGTAGTATCTGTATTAATAATAGGGAAGGAATCAATATTAGCAGAGGTTCCTGTTTTTAAATTTGTTAGATCTTTAATTACAAGTTTAACATTCTTCTGTGTAGCTCCACCTGTATTAGTAAACGAAGCCTGCATTGTAACCGGATAGCTCTGTCCCGAAGGGAATTGAGTATATCCGCTCCATATTGCAGGAGATTGTGCAGCAAAACCTCCCCATATTTCATTAAATTCAATACGATTATTTGGAGCATCTTCTATAGATATATCATCAATCATCCATCCATAACCACCACTATATTGCGCTCCACTTGAGGTAGTTGCTGGAGCAATAAATCTAAATCTTATCCATACCTGAGCTTTATTCCCCGCCCATGGAGTAATATTAAACTCCTTTAAACCATATGCATATTTATTCGCATTTCCATTAGCTGTAATGTCAGGGTTTGCTAATATTTTATACCATGTAATATTATCATTACTAACCTCAACAAAAGTGGTATCATGATTATATGCTTTATATAATTGATAAAATTTCAAACTTACAGCATTATGTCCAAGAGTACTAATAGGAGTAGTATTAGTAAGTTTAGAATTTTCATAACCATAAGTTGAATTTACAAGACTTGTGACACCATCAAAATAAAATACTCCCTGATTTGCTGTAGGTGATAGCATATAACTGGATGGTCCTACATATTGTTTAAAGTAAGTTGATGCATGTGCAGTGTCCATCACCCAAGACCATTGAGTAGATAAGGTAGCAGCTTCGTTAGCAACTGTCCATCCCGAACTTGTACTCATGTTTGATGACCAGATTACAGCTCTTGTTTGTTCAACATTTTTAGTGAAATACTGGTCTAAAGATTGGTAGTTGTTTTGTTCAACTCCATTAAAAAGGATAGGCTTTGGTTGTAGTTGTTGCCCGATAGCTAACAAACTACCCAATACCATCATTACGATAAATAATAAAATTCTTTTCATTGTTTTTCATTTTTAATTGTTACTATTTGTTTAAAACATTTTTAATTTATTATTTTTATTGTTTTATAATTTTCTTCGTAATCATTCTTTCCGAATCTGTAATAAATAAGATATAAATACCTTTAGTCAGATTATGAATGTCTAATGTTATTTTATCCTCTGTATAATTTTTCTCTAGTATTAATCTTCCTTGTATATCCATTATTTTTAAATTCTTTTTATATGACATACCTTTCGAAACGATATTTATATAACTATTAACAGGGTTCGGATATATAAAAACTTCAGGATTTATTTGTATTATTTCATTTACTGACGAAAACAAATCACTACAATTATGATTTAAATTAATGTTATAAAAATTCTTAATATGCTGAACATATTGTTTTAGCTGATGAACACTTGTAGTATTCAATGTATCACTAAAATCCTGTGCAAAAGTATAAGCAACATCAAAACAATGGCAACTATCTATAGCAAAACTATAAGGACCCGATGAGCCTACACCTCTTCTATCGTAAGGAGTATTTTTAGCAGAAACCTCGCTCCAACTTGTAGTATCTTCAGGGTTTCCCGGGTAAGTAAAATTTACTGGGATATTAGCTAATGTTGTATCAGTGTGTCCATTCTTACCATAAACCAAATGCGTATTATCTTTCCAAATTGATTTCATTGTATTATAATATTCAATCGGAATAGTAGGATCTCCATTTAATCCATAATTGTTATTATAACTCATAAAATTAGTCATAGTATTATTTAAAAGCGTTATTCCCTGTGCTGGCGGAGTCCCTTTATATGCAAAGTATTCTCCCATCCCATCATGATTTTTGCCATTATACCCATAATACATCGAAAGGTTAGTGTCGCAACCCGAATAATCATCAAATGCATAACCTATATCATAATCAGTAAACGAGCCAATATACAAGCTATCGTAATTCTTTTGCGAACGATTATATATTTTATAACTAATAAATATAGTATTGTTTAAAGCAGTATCCATAGGAGCCAAATATGCATAAGCCATCCCTTGTATCTCAGCTCTAAAAGGAGTTCCTTGTGTTTCGGTATGAATTTTATCATCATTATAAATAAAATATAAAGCCTGATCCCCTCTTATTATTGGGAAATCTCCATTCTGAGGATCATATTTCCCATTATTATTTGCATCAACATAAGGTGCAAGATATTTCGATTGTCCATAAGCAGGAGTTCCATTACCTGGCCAAGTTGCTATACTTTGTGGCATCACATAACCTGCTATCCAATAATGTGTTTTATGATAATTGATTTCAGCTTGCGAAACTTTCCAAACATTATTCCATTTATCCTTTTCCATTTTATAAATATTTGTATCTGTAGATATAGGTCCAGCCTGATAATCTATTCCATAACTACGATACTTTTCAGCTGCCAAATGTAAATTACCATTATTATCTTTAGCCCCTAACCATAAACTGCCACTAAACAATGTGCTGGTTGAGCTATCTTTAGGAACTGTAGCTAAATTATTAATTAATATATTGGGGTCGTTAAATAAAAAGCCAGAAGAGGAAATGTTAGCTTTAAAATTATTAATATCTAAGAATTTTATATCATCTCTTTGCTCTCCTTTTGATAAAACGAGTGAATATAAATTCTGAGTAACTGTAAATGGGATATCGCAATTAGTATTTACAAACCAGATAGTGTCATTGTTTTCAGCTTCATATAAAATTGGGAAAATATTACTTGGTATTTTATATATTTTATAATCTATAGATTTAATTTTAATAAAATAAATAGATGTAGATGGTTGACTCATATTTATAGAAATTAAAAATATTGATCCCTGAACATCTTTAGCCAATTTATAAACCCTTGATTTTATATTATAGATATTAGTTTTATCAAATAAATAATTTTTCAATTCAGGATAAATAGAAATTAACGAATTTATACTATTATTATTAAAAACAAAAACACCTTTATTAATTGTGCCTATATATAATTTATTGTTATTATCGCTACATAATGTTATAATATTATAGTCGTTCAAGCCCGAATTAATACTATCATAAGTTGTAAATGTTATCCCTGATAACTTCGACAACCCATTTGATGTTCCAAACCATACATCTCCATTAGTCGTCTGTTCAATTGCTTGAACATTATTATTACATAATAACGAATTAGAAGTTTTATATGTAATCCAGGTAGTCCCACTTAATTTAGAAACACCATTATTTGTTCCAACCCATAATACATTATTTTTGAAGAAAAGAGTGTTGATTATATTACTTGTAAGCTGCGAATTCGAAGTGTTAATCGTAGTCCAAACACCATTACTATATTTAGCAATACCATTTTTAGTGCCTACATATATTATATTATTATTAACTGCAATAGAGGTAACCGAATCAGAAGGTAAATTACCTTGATTAAAATTAAAATATTGCCAATTGTATCCCTTTACTTTATGAACCCCTGCACTTGAATATCCAATCCATTTATATCCCGAACTGTCAACTGCAATAGCTGTTTTAGAAAAAGTAGAACCTGGAAAGATGTTTTGAAATCCCCAATCATATACCCCATATCCTAAAGAGATAGGTTGACTGTTTACCGAAATGTTTATACCTATTATTATAAGTAATAAAATGTAAAATTTTCTCATTTTTATTTGTATTAATTTTATTAAAAGCAATCAATTATTTTGTAAAATTAATATGCAATTAAAGTAAATACAAATAAAAAGAATGAAAAGTTAAAACAAATCAGTTTACGGT